>JBMCPG010000333.1:0-2952 GCA_048626035.1 Cyclonatronaceae bacterium | reverse complement strand
TGTCCTGGTTTGGGGTAGATGTAACGACAAGATTGCCCGCAGGATCAACAACCAGCCAGGCCCAGCCGGAACCGAAACGCCCTTTAGCGGCCTCGCTAAACGCTTCTTTAAACGCATCGAAGCTGCCAAAAGCGCTGTCTATGGCCTCAGCCAGCTCTCCGGTCGGCGCGCCGCCGCCGTTGGGGGAGAGAATTGAGAAAAATAACTTGTGATTCGCGTGCCCGCCGGCATTATTTATAACGGCTTGTTTCTTATCGGCTGGTACCTGATCAATATTTTTGAGTACTTCTTCTACCGGCTTATCAGCAAAAGGGTGGCCCTCAAGAGCCGCATTGGCTTTGGTTACATAGCCATTATGATGCTTGCTGTGGTGAATTTCCATCGTCCTGGCATCTATATGAGGCTCAAGCGCGTTATAATCATACTCTAATTCAGGAAGTGTGAAAGCCATAAATATCTCCTTATTAATTAGCTGTTTAATACATTAATGTTGATAGTTTAAAGCGCTTTAAAAACCAAATTGCCCGAGGCAATCCTGTTTCAACGCGCCCTATCTTGCTTTAGCTGCTATGCTGTAGCAACACAATACGTTAGCAACTTTGTTGTAATGCTATCAACACGCACAACCGTGATTTAATTCACCTATTTGTGCGTTTCTGTAAAACAGTGTGAACAAAAATGATGCCGCATTTTTCCCGAAAGGCTTTAAACGCCGGGGAGTTTAAAGAAGCGGGAAAAAAGCTGCGCAGTTTGTATCTTAGGAAGAAATGATGCCTCAAAACAATTTCTGATACTATTGTGCCAGCGCCCGCGTGCTGAGGTTCTGTAAGGCATTATATGCCGGGCTCCTCTATACGGCGCAGCTATACTTGTTTTCCCGGCGATCTCTTTTTCATTTAAAATACTACACTACATGAGTTACGATTATGACCTCATCATTCTTGGCAGCGGCCCGGCTGGTTTTTCGGCCGCCATGCAATCTACCAAGTTTGGTAAGCAGGTACTTTTAGTTGAAGCCGACCAAAATCATCTCGGCGGGGCATGGATTAACGCCGGAACGGTACCGAGCAAAGCCCTGCGCGAGGCGGCCGCTTCTATCGCAAAATTTACCCATCTTTTTGGAGATGTGGATGGCAAAAAAGCGTTTCAGCGCTTTAAAATGGCCGACTTGTTCCAGTTTAAAAGCAAAGTAGTGAATTATGAGAACAGCGAGGTAAAACGAAATCTCATCAAGAATGAAGTGCATACGGCGCGTGGCTTCGGAAGCCTGCTCGATGCCCATACCGTAGAGGTGCGCGACCATCTGGGATCCAAAAAAACGTACACCGCCCATTATATTCTGGTCTCTACCGGCTCTAAAGCGCTGTCGCCCCAAAATTTTGAAGTTGACAACAACGTCATCGTCGATAACCGCAGCCTGTCAAATATGACGCATGTGCCAAAACGGCTGGCTATTATCGGCGGCGGCGTAAATGCCGTGGAGTATGCTACGATATTTTCGGCGCTCGGAACTAAAGTGAATCTGCTGAGCAGCCGGAATGATTATTTCCCGTTTCTCGACCATGAAATCCGCGCCGAGTTCGATAAAGTGCTCCGCCAGCAGCGGCTCACCATACACACCGATGTTTCGGTAGAAGATGTAGGCCTCAATCCGCTGCGGAATTGTACCGAAATCAAATATCGAACCCTGGCCGACAACGAGCTGCGGGTACTGGAAACCGAACAGGTTATCCATTTTGGCGTACGAAGCCCGAATACTCATAATATCGGGCTGGAAGAAGCCGGGGTGGAAATGAACGAAGAAGGCTATATCAAAGTGAATGAGCATTACCAGACAACCGCTCCTTCCGTTTATGCGGCCGGCGATGTTGTAGGCTTTCCGGGGCTTGCCTCGGCTTCTTTTACCCAGGGCCGCGTAGCAAGCTGCCACATGGC
The DNA here is from genome assembly GCA_048626035.1 of Cyclonatronaceae bacterium. Lineage (GTDB taxonomy): Bacteria > Bacteroidota > Rhodothermia > Balneolales > Cyclonatronaceae > Cyclonatronum. The sequence continues at coordinate 1,017 of JBMCPG010000333.1, read as the reverse complement.
ACAAGTGGATGAAGTGAAGCTTACAGGCGCCAATCCTTTTGGCATTTACAGTATTCCCGAAATTTCGAGCATCGGCCTCACCGAAGAGGAAGCCAAGGCACAGGGGCTCGACTATGCCGTAGGCCGGGCCTATTACAAAGAGCTAACCAAAGCCGCCGTAAGCAATACCGATATTGGCATGCTCAAAATCGTCTTCGATCGTAATACCCTGCAACTTATTGGGGTTCATATTATCGGAGAGAGTGCCTGTGATATTATCCATATCGGCCAGTCGGTAATGAAAAACAAGGTAGATATCCGCTATTTTGTAGATAATATTATGAATTATCCGACTTTTAGCGAGGCCTACCGTGTGGCCGTTTTTAACGGGATTAACCGTGTGAATAAATCTGGCGTTAAATATCGCAATCTGGTTTCTAAATCGGAGTAGCTGCTCGTTGCTCCCCGCTGTTTGGCTGAAAAATGCCCCGGTTTTGTGATATAAGCAATGCCAGGGCTTTTTTTAGGTATCTACACATAGAATATTATTTTTATAGCATTCAGGTTTTACGGTTTTTATGAAACATGAACCACGCAACACGCTTCAGTCCGGCAGTTCCCTGAAGGAAGCCGAAAAAATTATTATCCTGATTCACGGCCGGGGCGCTTCGGCCGAAAGTATTCTCACACTTGCCCAGGAGTTCCGCCCCGATGAGACCGCCTGCTATCTTGCTCCGGCGGCGACCGGCCATGCCTGGTATCCCTATTCATTTATGGCGCCCAGATCACAAAATGAGCCCTGGCTCAGCTCTGCGCTCGACATGCTTGATGCGCTTGTGAAGCAGTGCCTTGAGGCCGGGAAATCGGCCGGGCAGATCGTGCTTGCCGGCTTTAGCCAGGGCGCATGCCTGGCTACCGAATTTGCCAGCCGCCGGGCAGCGCGCTATGGCGGGGTTATCGGGTTCAGCGGCGGGCTTATCGGCCGGGAAATTGCCAGGGAAAATTATAGCGGAGATTTTAAGGGTACGCCGGTATTTT
>JBMCPG010000332.1:0-2954 GCA_048626035.1 Cyclonatronaceae bacterium | reverse complement strand
AATGGTGATAATGTAGGCAATCATCACACCCACAGCCGTATAAAGGCCGAAGGTGCGCATGGGAATTACGTTGGAGGTCGAGAGTGTGGCAAAGCCGATGGCCGTGGTAACGCTGGTCATGAAGGTGGCGCTGCCGAGCACAATCAGGCTTTCGCGCATGGCTTGGGCGCGGGTCATGCGGATGCTGCGATTATCCTGATATTTGCTGATCATGTGGACGGAATCCGCTACGCCCACGCAGAGCAAAATAGGCGCAATCGTGCTGGTGAGCACTTCAAACACGCCTCCGGTGAGGTAAAGCACGGCCACGGTGAATAAGATCGTAAGCCAGACAATCATGATGGGCACGACAATGCCCTGCGCGTTGCGAAATAAAAACCACAGCAGCAGTATGATGAGCACCGAAGAAATGCTGATATAAAAGATGATTTCGCTGTTCAGCACATTTACATACTGATTCCGGAAATAGGGAATGCCGGCGACGTAGGTTTCCAGACCGGGGTAGTTATCGATCACGTTTTCCATAGCCGCAATCACTCCCTGCCGCACCGGAAAGGTGTTGTTGTCTTCGTCTATCTCAAGATAGATAGCTGTAAACGTAGCTTCTTCATTGATAAACAGGCCTTCGGTGAAGGCATCGCTGGTGATTTCCCTGCGGACTCCTTCGGGGGCTTTTCCATCTTTTAGATAAAGCTCGGAGTCGAGCATGCCGTCGTTATTTTGCAGGCGGCGGGCATCAAAAATGCTGCGGACATCGGTTACATTCTCAATTTCGGCCAGCTCATTGCTCATGTCCTGAAGCGTGCCGAGGAACGCTTCATCCAGCACATCATCGCTGGAAACGCCAATCACGATGGCGTTATCGTCGCGGCCATACTCTTCCGAAAAACGCTCATAGTTGTCGATGGTCGGATCATCTTCGGGAAAAAAGCCTTCCAGACTGAAATCGGCTTTTACGTTTAAAACCGGATAAACAGAGGCCATCACCAGTAAAACGGTGATGGCAATGATGGGTTTCTGATGGGCTAAAATGAAATCTGCGAGTCGTTCCAAGGCGGGCGTTTGTGCGAATAAGAAAAGGATGTGGAATCAGACAGCGATAACATCATATACAGGGCAATAGATTCCCTTCAGATCATAAAACGCCCGTTTAAGAAAACACTTTTTTATAGCTGTAGCTCAGGTAGAAAAGCGCGGCGGGAATCATGGCATAAAAGCCGGCAAACCAGGCGGCCGTAAAGAAAAACAGGGCGATGCCCACCGATACAACGAGCACCAGAATCCATAGCAGCCAGCCCGCGCCAAAGGTATGTTGGGTCTCCGGTGCGCTTATATTCCGATGCAGCAGATACGCAAATTCGGCCGTAAAGGCCATGCCCCACCAGGAGGGCAGAAAGAAAAAGGCTTCGTTACCGTAGCCCAAATAGTAAAAAACGGTAAACAGGATGATGAGCAACACCTGAAGTACAAGTACGCTCCACCACAAAGCGCGGGCATTGTTGAGAAAAGCAGTCATAAAAGATATTTTGGGGCGTGATCCAGCTTCGGGAATCCAGGCGTTTTTCGAGGTTTTTTTTGAAACTGCTGACCCGCCGCGCATTCACGCCCAGATCGCTGTAGCCGGTGCGGCTGGCGCTGCGAATATGCAGCCAGGCATATTGGGCGACTTCTCCGCTGGGAACAACGGCGACCTGCACATCATCGCGGAAGCCGAACAGCGGAATCCGGAATACGGCGCTGATCTGGCTGAAGGCCTCGTTCGCCGGGGTTTCAATGCTCTCAGCATCCATTTCCTGGAGGGTGGCTTTGACCTGTTCCAGAAGCTGGGCGGCCGGAACTTCAAAATAAAAGCTTTCCCGTGCACAATTCGGGCTTCCCGGACATTCGGGCAGCGGATTTTCCGGGGGCTCCTGCGGGGCAGCCATCCGGCTGAAACCCATCATAAAAAATAGTGCCCCCAGCAGCAGGAGCAATAAAAAAGAAGGAATGTCCATAATGATAAAGAGGGAGATAAAGCCTGATGCCGTCAAACTGCGTCGGCGGTCATCATGCGGTTAATGATGGGCGGGACTTTTTCCAGCACGTGGTCGATTTCAGCCTCGGTGTTCATTTTGCTGAGGCTGAAGCGGATAGAAGATTTGGCCGTGGGCGTGACCATGCCAAGGGCAATGAGCACGTGAGAAGGCTCTACCGCGCCCGAGGTGCAGGCCGAGCCGTTAGACACGCAAATGCCCTCAATATCCAGATTCAGCAGCAGCATTTCGCCGTCCAGCGCGCGGGCTTCGTCCATCGGAAAAGAGGCGTTGATGATATGCGGCACGCCGGTTTCCGGACAGCCGTTGAAGGCAATAAAATCCGGAAAGGCCTCTTTCAGGCCGTTGGTAAGTTTTTGCCCGAGCCTGCTGATGTGCGCCACGTTGGCTTCCCGCTCCTCGGTAGCAATTTCAATGGCCCGGCCCAGCCCGATAATGCCGGGCGCGTTCAGGGTGCCGCCGCGCCGCCGCCGCTCCTGCGCGCCGCCTTCCATCCAGGGCTTCCACTTGGCTCCGCTCCGCACGTACATCACGCCTACGCCTTTGGGCCCGTGAATTTTATGGGCGCTGATGCTCAGAAAGTCCACCGGCGTTTTGCTTACGTCCACCGGCAGCTTGCCGATGCTCTGCACCGTATCGGTATGAAAAAGCACGCCTTTTGCGCGGCAGACTTCGGCAATTTCATGAATCGGATTGATGGCGCCGATTTCATTATTGACGTGCATCAGGCTTACCAGCGCCGTGTCTTCGGTGATGGCTTCGGCGACTTGCTCAGCATTCACAAATCCTTTCGGCTTCACGTCCAGATACGTGGCCCGGATCCCGTCTTTGCGCCCGTACTGAATCGGATGCAGCACGGCATGATGCTCAATCCGTGAAGTGACCACATGATGCTTTCCGGTAGCTTTAATCGCGCCTTTT
>JBMCPG010000331.1:0-2956 GCA_048626035.1 Cyclonatronaceae bacterium | reverse complement strand
TGGCGCGCCTGGCTGGAATAAAATACAGCGGACTCGGCCGGATCACCGAAATTGAGCGTCCGGGCTAAAGCGGCCGAATGCCATACTGGCTTTTTGGATGTGAAAAGCCAGCATCAAGGGCCTTGGTAAAAACCGCACATACAGGCTCTCAGCGCGTTGTATAATGGTGATTATGTTAAGCAGTTATTTTGCTGGGGCATTTTTGGGGCTATATTTTGGTATGAAGACCGGCGAGATCGTGCGGCTACGGCTTTTTATGAGCGCTTTTTTTGAGGCCGTTTTAGCATTAAAATATCACGGGCTTTTCGGCGGTTTCCAGCTTTAGCAATTGTTTTTTATTGGGATGCAGGTAGTATGCAGCTTCATTACCTTCTAAGTCGCCCGGCTGATGCGTGATGTGGATCACCGTTTTACCTTTGGTGAGTTTTTTCAGGCTTTCATAAATATCGCGGGCCATTTCGGTATCGAGGCTGGAGAGCGGCTCGTCTAATATCCAGATGGGTGCTTCTTTGAGCAACGCCCGGGCGATGGCAACCCGCTGCCGCTCGCCGCCGCTGAGCCGCAGCCCAAGCTGCCCCACCTGCGTGTCCAGTCCGTCGGGCAGCCGGCGAAGGGTCGGGCCGAAAGAGACTTGCTCCAGGGCTTCAATGAGTTCGGCATCGCTGGCCCCGGGTTTGGCGATCAGCAGGTTTTGCCGCAGGGAGGTGTTGAACAAACGCGTATGCTGACCCACCACCGAAATATGCTTCCGGACTTCTGCGCCGCTCACGTTCCGCAGGGACTGCCCGCCAATGCGCAGTTCGCCGCTGTCCGGCTCGAACCACTTCACCAGCAGGTGCATGAGCGTACTTTTTCCGCTGCCGGACGGGCCGGTCAGCAGCACGTGATCGCCGGCCGGAATATGTAAATCGAGGCCATTCAGCACTTCGGTGTCCTCATCATAGCTAAACGAAACGCCGGAAAACCGTATGCTGCTGTCTTTGGGATGAAAAGCCGTTTTGTGCTGCTGCTGCTTTTCATCATGCGTGTCGGCCGTCGTGATTTCCTGAAGCCGGCCCGCCGCGGCGCTGGATTCCGACCAGTGCTGCAAGGCGTTGCCCACCGGGGCGATAGCTTCAAAAGCGGAAAATATGCCCAGTACCAGGGCGACCATCAACAGGCCGCTTAACTCGCCCTGTAAAACCAGCGGCAGCAGAATTAACAGACTGAGGGGCAGGCTTCCATGCTGTAATAGCGTGAACAGCCCAGATTCCAGGCTGAATGCCCGGGCGCGTTTTTGCTGCTGCGCGGCGATTTCATCTATGATGGCATCGCCTTTGGAAAACCATTCGGCGTGCTGACCGGAAAACATCAGGTCGGCGCTGCCATCAATATGATCGGCCATATACGTTCCCAATTCGGCCTGCCGCTGCGGAAGCTGCGTACTTTCCCGGCCCGCCATGCGACGAATGAACAGGGGGACAAAAAGCGCGCTGCTCAGCATGATGACGGCCAGGCTGAGGGCCAGCAGCGGGGAAAAGAAAGCGGAAATGATGACCGTAATCAGGATGAAAAAGCCCGCATTAAGCACGGGCGCCATCACTTTTAAATACAATTCCTGCAGCTTGTCCACATCGTCGGAGAAGCGGCTGAGCAGGTCGGCCGAGCCGTAGCGAATGCTTTTCGAGGGCAACACCGGCTCCACGGCGCGGAAGAAATGCACGCGCAGGCGCTTCAGAATACGGAAGGTTAAATCGTGCGAAAACAGGCGCTCGCCGTAGCGCACGGCCGCCCTGGAAATCCCGAAAAAACGCACGGCCACCAGTATCAAAATCATGTCCAGAATCGGCGGCTGCAGCGCGGCCCAGCTAATCAGGTAGCCGGATGATGCGAGCAGGCCGATGCCCGAAAAAACGGTAAGAATCAGCAGCGTCATGCTTAAGCTGATGCGGCCTTTGAAGGCCAGAAACTCGCTGATAATCGGTTTGAGGGAAGGGGCAGATGGCATCAGGAAAGCACTCCGGCAGGTTCTGCAGGTTCGGGATAGCGGATAAAATCATCGGCGGCGGAATCCAGGCCGGGCAGGACATCGGCCGGCGCCCCGCTTTGGGTGATGCGGCCGTGTTCAAGTATAGAAATGCGGTCGGCGGCTTCGAGAGAGTGCCGCCGGTGCGTAACCATCAAAATGATGCGGCCCGGAGCCATTTCACGCAGCGAGTGCATGAGCTCGGCTTCAAGCTGCTCGTTGAGCGAGGCCGCCGGTTCATCAAGCAGCAACACCGGGGCGCGTTTCAAAAAGGCGCGTGCCAGGGCCAGCCGCTGCCGTTCGCCGCCGCTGAGGCTCATGCCGTTTTCGCCCAGCTGCGTTTCCAAGCCATCGGGCAGGGCGGCGGCGACCTCATCCAGCTGCGCCGCTTTTACGGCCGCTTCGATTTCTTTCAGATCTGCATTTTTACGGCCCAGGCGGATATTTTCCAGCAAACTGCCGGAAATCAGATGCGGAAACTGCGTAACCAGCGCGACCTGCTCCCGCCAGCTTTCCGGCGATATATCCGATAACGGCACATCATTAACGATGATGCGGCCCACAACCGGGCTCAGAAATCCGGCCAGGAGCTGCATGAGCGTCGTTTTTCCGCTTCCGCTGCGGCCGGCCAGGGCGTGAATTTCCCCGGGCTGAAGCTGCAGATGAAGCTCGGAAAGCAAGGCCTGAGAAGCATCATAATGAAAGCTGACGCCATCCAGCCCGATATGGCGGAGCGGCATTTCCGGCGCTTTCACTGGCGAAGGCTGCTGATTCTGTGATTCCGCTTTTTCACCCAGCATGTCAAACAGTTGCGCGCCGGCTTCGGCTCCTTCCATCCCGGCATGGTGCGCGCTGCCAAAGCTGCGAAACGGCAGATAAAACTCAGGCGCCAGAAGCAGCAAAAACATGCCCATCTGAAAACCAATCATGCCTTCAATCAGGCGTATGCCG
>JBMCPG010000330.1:0-2966 GCA_048626035.1 Cyclonatronaceae bacterium | reverse complement strand
CCGTTCAGCGAGGATGTCATATTTATCAAAAGTACCGGCACGGTATTAAAAACTCGAAATGACATGTGCCTTTTTGGGGTCAAACGGGAACTCCAACCTACCTTCGCGCTAATCCACATAATTCGCCGGACAAAATAAATCCGCGACATTGACCCCTCATCCGCGAAATCCGCGTTAAAGCTTCATCTCCCGTTTCTCTTCACATAATTATCACAGAAAATCCTTATTTTTCCAAGCTTGCGTTTAATCGAACAGCCAAATGCACAGCCCGGTTTTTGAGTGTCGGTCCGGCGGAATTTTCATAGTTGTAGCATGGCAATAAAAGCCGCTTCGATACATTTTAAAAAGCCAGAAAAGTAAGTCAATTTATAAAATAGAATTCGTAATGCCCCGCGAGGGCGCACATCAACATGAGTACAAAAGGTAAAGTTTTAGTGGCTATGAGCGGCGGGGTTGATTCTTCCGTGGCCGCCGTTTTGCTGAAGGAGCAGGGATACGACGTGGTGGGCATCACCATGAAAACCTGGGATTATTCAAGCAGCGGCGGGAAGTCGAATAAGGAAACCGGCTGCTGCTCTGTGGAATCCATGAATGATGCGCGTCAGGTGGCTTACAAGTACGGGTTTCCGCACTTTATTGTGGATATTCGTGAGGAGTTCGGCGACTGGGTCATCGAGCGCTTTGTCGAGGAATATCTGGACGGCCGTACGCCCAATCCCTGCGTGCTGTGCAACACGCACATCAAGTGGGAAGCGCTGATGCGCCGGGCCAACAATCTGGGCTGTGATTTCATCGCTACCGGACACTACGCCAACGTGCGCGAAGAAAACGAGCGCTTTGTGATTTCGCGCGGAAAAGATTTTAATAAAGATCAGTCCTATGCGCTGTGGGGCGTAAAGCAAAAAAATCTGGCGCGCACGATCTTCCCGCTGGGCAGCTATCATAAGCCGGAAATCCGGCAGATGGCCGCCGATTTTGGCCTGCTGAACGTGGCCAATAAAAAGGATTCCTACGAAATCTGCTTTGTGCCCGATAATGACTATCGCCGCTTTCTGCGCGACCGCGTGGACGGACTCGAGGAGCGCGTCGATGGCGGCGCGTTTGTCGATAAAAAAGGCAATATTCTGGGCCGTCACCGGGGCTATCCGTTCTATACCATCGGGCAGCGACGCGGCCTGCATCTGGCCATGGGCCGCCCGGTGTACGTAACGGACATCAATCCGGAAACCAATACCATCACCGTGGGCGAAGAGGAAGACCTGAAAAGCACCTACTGCACGGCCAACCAAATCAATATGGTGAAGTATGCCTCCATCATCGAAGAGGAAATGCCGGTAACGGCCGCGATTCGTTATAACGATGACGGCGAGCCCGCCTTTCTGACGCAAACCGGCGAGGACGAACTCACCGTACGCTTTCCCGAAGCCCGCACGGCCATCACGCCCGGGCAGGCCGTCGTGGCCTACGAAGGCGATGATGTGATTGCCGGCGGCTGGCTTAAAAAGGTCAATATGGATTTTGATTAAATCCGGGCCGGAGCACATGCCAACGATCGACTGTCAGCTCCATCTCGACGACCGGCTTCCCGCCGATTTCAAGCCGAAAGCAGCTTTTGCCCTCAAAAGCCTGCTTTCGGCTTTTTTTATGCATGATGAGGTGCACCTCAGCCCAAACGAAGTGCCCAGGCCCGAACCCGGCCGCGATGCCATCACCCTGCACATATATTACGGCCCCGCGCCGCAAGCGCAAACGGCCGATGTAAGCATCCAAAGCGGCCCGAACGCCCCGCTGTTTTTTCAGTATGATGCCGCCCGTGCCCTCACGCCGGCTGATATCACCTACATTAATTCCGGAAAACTCCCGCTGCTTTTTGGCGCACCGGAGGAGGCCGCAACGCCGGATTCTGGTGTGATGCGCGCCGATATCGTAGCCTCCGCATTTTATTTTCTGGCCGACTGGGAAGCCGTTTCCGCCGCGCCGGAGGCCCTTGATGCGCACGGCAGAGTGAGCTACGGAAACACGCTTCAGGGCAAACTAGAGCTGGCCGAACGTCCCATAGTGAGCGAATATGCCGACCTGCTGCTACAGCAACTGAACGCCGCGCTGAGGCGTCGTTTGGGGGATTCTGCTCCGGTGCTGAAGCCGCGTAAATGGGGGAACAGCCGCTTTGGCGCGTGTATCACCCATGATTTCGACCGCATCAAAAAGCGAAGTTTAGGCACGCTGAAGCGCGAATTGTTCGACATCCCGCTCGTGAATCCGCATGGCTATTCGCTGGCCGAGCGCCGCCGCCGCCTGCGCGAAAGCCTGCGGGATCTGTTTTCTGCCGAAGACGGCTATCAGCGCTCGATTCGCCGGATGTTTGAGATCGAAAAAAAGCTTGGCATTAAGCCGACCGTGCTGCTCAAATCCATGCTGCCCGGCCCGCGCGATCCGCACGATGCCGCCGATTATTTGGATGATGGCTTTCTGGATGAAATCATCACAAACGTGCGGAATCTGAACGGCGAAATCGGGCTGCACGCCTCCTATCAGGCGGGCTTTGACACGGGGCAGGTTGCAGGGGAAGCAAGGCAGCTCTCGCAGCGGTTGAATGGAGCAGAGATCCGGGCGCATCGTTTTCATTACCTGCGCTACGAGCATTTTAAAGCCGAATCCATGCTGCAACAGGCGGGCATTCGGGTGGATAGTTCTTTAGGCTGGGCCGGACAGCCGGGCTTCAGAAGCGGCTTCACGCAGCCGCATTTCATGTATGATCATGTGCGCAACCAAACCGGGCGGGTGCTGCAGGTTCCGCTGCACATGATGGAATTGCAGCTTTTGGGCAGCGTTGGGGGAAACCCGGCTGACGCGCTGGCGTATGCGAAACGGCAAGCCGAACGCGTTAAGAAGCACGGCGGTATCCTCTGCTGGAATTTTCATCATCACACGTTTGATGCCGCCGAAGCCGCCAGCGCGGGCTTTTT
>JBMCPG010000329.1:0-2971 GCA_048626035.1 Cyclonatronaceae bacterium | reverse complement strand
TCGAGCTGAAGGGCGTAGGTTTCGGCGATATCGTCGCGATTGGCATTAATCGCCGATTTAATTTTATTGGTGAGCTCCTGCTCGAGGCGCTCGTATTTTTCGCGTTCTTTGCGCAACATCACCAAGTTTGCTTTTACCGTAGCGATGTTTTCGTTCATTTTGGGAACCTGATCGTTGAGCTCGCGGATGTTTTGTTCTAAGATGAGTTTAGGGTCTTCCATGCTGGCTACTGCTCCGCCAAACAAAGATCTGATAGCGCGTTTAAATCGTTGCCACATAAATAAGGATATTAAAGAATACGCAGTGAAAAAAAGTGGAGAGAGCCTTGCGGCGGGTTCGGGCCGTGATGCCCTCATGCTGCTCCTGCTTTTTATATGATGTATAAAATTGGGAAAATTCGCAAGCTGCCAGCTATTTATTTTAGAGATTGCACCTGCTCATAATCGAAGGGATGGATACCGCCGGCATCGACTACATGGGTGATGAGCGGAGAAGCCGGCGGGGGCGTATTCCCGATTGTATAGGCCTGCCCGAGCAGGGAAAGGGCCGCATCGGCTTGTTGGGGCGTATTCGTATGCAGCACCGCAATTGTTTCGCCTTTTGCTACCTTATCACCAATCTTTTTGCGCAGCAAAAGTCCGGCGGCCGGATCTACCGCCTGCGTTTTTTCTTTGCGCCCGGCGCCGAGTTCGAGAGAAGCCATGCCTACCAAATAAGCATTAATAGCGCAAACGTAGCCCGCTTCCGGAGCCGTGAAGGCCTGCTTGTGCCGGGCCACCGGATAGCTGCCGGGATCGTCGATAACGGAGACGTCGCCGCCTTGCTCTTTCACAATATCGCGCAGTTTTCGCAGCGCGCTGCCGTTGTGTATGGTAGCCTGGGCCATTTCGATGCCGTCGTTGAGGTTGCCCGCCCGCCCGCCGAGCCAGATCATGGCCCCGGCCAGCAGTAGCGTGATTTCTTTTACGTCGGCCGGCCACTCTCCGCGCAGACAGAAAATACTCTCGCGGACTTCCAGCCAGTTGCCAATGCCAAAGCCCAGCGGCTGATCCATGCTGGTGAGATAAGCAACGGTGGTTTTGTTAAATTCCGTGCCGATATCCACGAGCCGCCGCGCCAGGCTTATGGCTTCCTCAGGGTCTTTAATAAACGCGCCGGAACCGTGCTTCACGTCCAGCACGAGGGCATCTATACCCTCGGCGAGTTTTTTGCTCATAATGCTGCTGGCAATAAGCGGGATGCACTCCACGGTGGCCGTAACGTCGCGCAGGGCATAGAGGCGCTTATCGGCCGGGGCGATGTCTTCGGTCTGCCCGATAAACACCAAATTATGTTTATCCAGGACTTCTTCATAACGTTTCAGATCGAGATTAACGTCGAATCCGGGAATGCTTTCAAGCTTATCGAGCGTGCCGCCGGTGTGGCCAAGGCCGCGGCCGGAAATCATGGGAACCGGAACCCCGGCGGCGGCCACCATGGGCGCGAGGATAAGCGAGAGTTTATCGCCCACCCCGCCGGTAGAATGCTTATCTACTTTGGTGCCTTTAATGGCGCTCAGGTCCATCACCTTACCCGAATGCAGCATAGCGTAGGCGATGGCAGAAGCCTCTTCATCGTTCATGCCGCGCAGAAAAACGGCCATCATGAAGGCGCTCATTTGGTAATCGGGGAGCTCGTCGCGGGTATAGGCCTCGATGAGATACTGAATTTCGGCTTTGCTGAGGGCACCGCCGTCGCGTTTTTTGCGAATTAAAGAAACGATATTAAAGCCGGTATGCTGTGTAGCCATAAAAATACGCTGGCAGATATGATGGGTGGGGGCTGTTAAATGCTTGCTTAACGAAGATACAAAAGAACCGCCGATTATTGCATGGCAGCTTTTGATCAAGGTTTTTTAGTACTCATTTCCGCGTATTTTGCGACCTTCTTCCTTAATTTTTTCTTTATATGCCAGCTCAGCAATCTGGCCGCGGATTTCGTCAAGTTTTTGGGTAAGCTCTTCAAATTCCTGGCTTTTCGTGAGGTCCTGGGAATGGTCGCGCAGGGCGAAGGCTTCATCGTAGGCATCCGACTTGGCCTCGTCCATGCTGTTCATGATTACGCCAATAAAGAGGTTGAGGACGACCATAGTGCCGAGCATCACGAAAGAGACAAAAAAGGTAACGGAAAGCACGGGATGCGGCACCGGCGAAGAGCACCCTTCCGCCTGCCCGTAGCCCCAGATGGGATGATCGCAGCCATACATATTAATGTACATGATGTCGGTCCAGTCTTCGAGGGTAACTACGCGGAACAGCGAAAGCAGGCTCAGGCCCAGATCACCGAAATGGACAGGGTCATTTTTCTGAAATAAAAACACGCCCATAGTAGCGTAAATGTAGAAAATGACGGCCAAAAGCACGCCTACATATCCAATAGAGGGAATGGATTTGAGCAGTGCATTTACCAGGAGCTGAAGTTTTGGAATGGTGCGCACCACGCGGAAAACGCGCATTACCCTGGCCAGGCGCAGTACGGCTACGTAGAAGCCCTCCACATCCGGAAAAAACATGGCCGCATAGCAGACAAAGACAATGCTGAAATCGAACACATTCCAGCCGTCTTTAAAATAGCGCAGCGGCTGGCGGCCTTCGGCAACCATTTTCACAACAATTTCTATCAGGAATATGAACAGAATAACCTGATCTATCCAGAAAATGAGGTCGTAGTGGCGGGCTACGATTTCATTATTGGTTTGCACGCCAACGAGCACGCCGGCCAGTAAAATGATGGCGAGAATAAAGTTTTGAAACCAGCGCGTTTGCGTGAGCTGAGCGCAATAATTTGAAACGGAAGACATCTCTCCCCTACCCGTGCTAATGATTTAAAATAAGAAAACTGCGGTGCTGTATGATGGCATCGGAGCTTAGTTGCCGGCCTTGTCGAGAATCTTCTGGGCTCTCAGGAGTTCGTCCTGATTTATCGTGTGCGG
>JBMCPG010000328.1:0-2983 GCA_048626035.1 Cyclonatronaceae bacterium | reverse complement strand
CCCGATTTTGAATAATGAAATCGTGCTCACGCATTCCGATTCTCAGGATGTTGCAGAGGCTACCGGCGTGCGCTGCGGAAGCACCGGAAGTACGGCAGATAATAGCTTCATGCGGACCTACACGCTCGAAGACTTCGACATCACCGAAGACTTCACCGCTACAGCGGTACAATTCGGCGTCGAAAGCGTAATTGGCGGCATCGATGCAGAAGTAAATCTGTACACGCTTGAAGGTGATTTTGTGCTGGAAAACCTTACTGAAGTCGGCAGCGGAAACATCACTCTGGACAGTTCCGCTGATCTTTCGGTCGTAAGCGTACCGCTCGAAGCGGAAATTCCCGCCGGCTCGACAATGGTCGTTGAGGTCTTTATTCCGGAATCGGCCAGCGCCGACTTCTTCCCCGGTGCCAACAGCGAAGGTGAAACGGCTCCCGGCTATATCGTAGGCCCCGAATGTGGCATCACGCAGCCCACAGAATATGCGGCTATCGACTTCCCGGAAGTGCACCTGGTGCTTAACGTAGTTGGTGAAGCCGGCGATGGCTTGTTCACCTTCGAACCGGAAACCGGCGTGTTGGCTGCTGGCGAGGACGTTACCGTCGATGCCTTGCTCAATACCGAAGAGCTGGCGGCCGGCATGTACGAAGCGGCAATACAAATTGCCACCGATTCTCCTGCAACGCCGTTTGGCAGCATTCCGGTAAGTCTGGAAGTGCTGGCCGGAGCCTCCGAAAACATTACCTTCCAGGTAGATATGAGCGTTCAGCAGAGTGAAGGCCTCTTTCAGCCGGAAGTCGGAGACCACGTATATGTTCGTGGAAGCTTCAACGACTGGTCCAGTATTGAAGGCAAGGAAATGGAAGATCAGGGTGAAGGCTTGTACACCGTATCGCATGAGCTTGCCGGCGAGGCGGGCGATGAGCACGAGTACAAGTTCTACATCGATGCCGGTGACGGCCGCGACCTGCCTAATGATGGCTGGGAAAGCGATGATGTGGGCGAAGAAGGCACCAACAACCGCATCATGACGATGGCCGGCGAAGATCATACGCTTGATGTCGTCTTCTTTAACAATGAAACGCCTACGAGCACCGAGCCGGAAACGGATATGCCTAAGGATTTTGCCTTGGAGCAAAACTATCCGAACCCGTTTAACCCCACGACCACTATAAACTATGCCCTGCCGGAGGCTTCTGAGGTTCGCCTCGAAGTGTATAACCTGCAGGGACAGCGCGTGGCCACGCTGGTAAACGGGCAGCAAACGGCCGGGCGGCATAGTGTCAGCTTCGATGCACAGAGCCTGTCATCGGGCATGTATCTGTACCGCATCCAGGCCGGCAGCTTCACCAGCGTCCAGAAAATGATGCTGCTCAAATGACGCGCTAACGCAATACGGTAACACCGTAAAAACATCATAAAAAAGCCCCCGGAAACATGTTTTCCGGGGGCTTTTTTTGTTTTATATGATGAGGCGTTCAGCTTTATAAATCGCCCTGCTGCGGGCGCATCACCAGTTCTTCAATGCAGCTTCGGGCCGACATATCGCATAAAGTATTCAGGAAAATGCCGACATCCGCCGGATCAATCAGGCGATGCGGATCGATCGGCGCGCCTTCCCAGGAGGTGGACCAAGTCTGCCCCAAAAGCACGGAGGTAACGGCCACCGGGCTATCCTGCAGCGATTCCCGCAGACTCTGGATGTAGCCATTAAGCGCCTGTTTGGATGCGCTGTATGCCCCGCAGCGCGCCTGCCCGCGCTGGGCGGTGATCGAGCAAATAAAGCTCAGCCGGGCCTCCGGCTGCCGGCGTAAAAAGGGAATCAGGCGCTGCGTAAGATGAATGGCCGATAGCGTATTTACCTCAAACTGGGCCCGGAAATCTGCGGCTGTGGCCTGCTCTACCGGCGTTTGATCAAAAAAGCCGGCGTTGTTAACCAACATACCAAGCGCATCAAAAATTGGTTTATGTGTGGAAAGCAGGGCCTCAACCGCCGCTTCGTCGGTTAAATCACAGCCATAGATGCTTACCTCGGGCGCTTCCGGCACTGAGGTGCACAGCCGGGCGGTTTGCGCAAGTCCGTCGGTATCCCGGGCGATGAGCAATAACGGGTTGTTGCGGCGACGGGCAAATTACAGGGCAATCGCCCGGCCAATTCCTCGGCTGGCGCCGGTAATAACAACAGTCTGAGAAGAGCCAAGAGCCATAAAAAGAATCTGAATTAATGAAAATTAAGCGGCATCTTACGCAACACCCATCTACAAAATGCTTGCATAAAGCGTTCAGGTTCTCATCATTCGGCCGGCGGCTAAGAACCGTTCATTTTTGCCCGTTTTCTATTAAAACATAATACAGGAGCGCATGTGCCGGCAGGGTGTAGCTATCCCCGTTGGAAGCTTCCTTGTTCTACGTCTGCTTTAATTTCTGCGTGGCTTCACAAAAAGCGTCAAGTTTTTGCGCCGCGTTTCCACTGGTGATGCTCTCACGAGCCCGGCTCAGGGCTTCTTCGGCGGAGTCGGTGCTTCCGCCGGCGCGGATGGCGTAAGCGGCGTTGAGCAGCACGATGTCGCGCTGGGCTTCGGTGGCTTCATCATGCAGAATCCTGCGGATGATGCCGGCATTCTCGTACTGGTTTCCGCCCTTGATTTCATCATGCGTGATGCGTCTTAATCCCAAATCTTCCGGCCGGATGTCCAGCGGCGCGCCCAGTTCGCCTTTGCAAACCGGATACGCGCGGGAATCGGCGGCGGTACTCAGCTCGTCCATGCCGTCGGCAGAATGCACGGTAAAGGCCGCTTCGCAGCCCAGTTCCTTTAAGATGCCGGCGCAGAGCTGCGCGGTCGTATCATCGTAGGCGCCCAGCAGCTGTCGTTTTACGCCGGCGGGATTCAGCAGCGGCCCCATGATGTTGAAAAAGGTGCGCATGCGGAGGTTGCGCCGGGCGGGCATCACGGCACCGTGCGGGCTTTTGTGCAGCGACTGGCAC
>JBMCPG010000327.1:0-2999 GCA_048626035.1 Cyclonatronaceae bacterium | reverse complement strand
GCCGAAGCCGAATCGGGGAAAGCACTAAATAAAGACATGCGAATGAGAGGAAAAGCGGGCCGCGTGGAAAATGGAAAGCTTCAGCGTTCTAACGCTGCCGGCGAAAGCCATAGTTCAAAGACGCTGCAAACGGCCGGATTCTTCGGCAACCAGCGCATGGACATGATCTTTGAGAGCATCTACGCTGTCGAAATCGTCGGGCGAAACCGGATCCAATACCGAGACATGCAGCCGGCCGCGCAGATTCATCACCCAGGTATCGGGCTTCATACACTTGTAGGTGCCTTCAATTACAATGGGCTGAATATTAAACCCATGCTCTTTGGAAGAATAAAACGCGCCCTTTTTAAAGGCTTTCAGCTTGCCTTCGCGCGAACGGGTACCCTCGGGGAAAATCATGGTGCTCATGCCGTTTTCTATAGGCTCAACCATTTTCTGAAGCGATTTAGCCGCGCCTTTTGAGCCCCGGTCTACCGAAATATGGCCAGCCAGCGACATCAGCCAGCCTACGATGGGAATCTTGAACAATTCTTTTTTGGAGACCCACTTCATGTTGGTCGGCAACGTAGCCAAAAGCGGCATGTCCAGAAAACTCTGATGGTTGGCGATGCGTATGCAGGCATGCCCGCCGTCGCGCAGCTTTTCCATGCCATAATAATGCCGTTTCCAAAAAGGATTAAGCACTATGATAGACTGCCCGAAAAACATCATTACGGCATTGGGATAGCGATGATAGGGATCGAAGGGAAACGTGAAGATGCGTACCAGGAGCGCAACTATAAAAGAAAGAAAAAAAGACAGGCCGTACATCAGCCAGACAATAGCGCTAAAAAATTTACTCATGCAGGGACGTGAAAATGAAAGGAAGAGGATCATGCTTGCGGGCGAATCGCTTACGCCCGCCCGGACTAAAAATACGGGCTTCCCGGCAAATGAAAACTTAAAAAAAGCAGGCCGGTTCAGCGGGCGGAAAGTTCCCGCAAGGCCGGACGGATAAAGCCCTTATGGCGGTTTAGTGCCGCTTTTGCCCCGGGAAGAGAAGCGCCCGAGACGGCCATCACCAGCGCTGTTTTTACATGATGATCGGCTTGCTCCAGCAGGCTACCGGCTGCCTCATACGATATTTCAGCGAACATCATAATGATGCGGCGGGCGCGCTCTTCCAGCTTTCGATTGCTGAGCTGCAAATCTACCATCACGTTTTCATAGACTTTGCCGAGGCGAATCATGGCGCCGGTGCTGAGCATATTGCAGACCATTTTCTGGGCTGTACCGCTTTTGAGGCGGGTGCTGCCCATCACAACTTCCGGCCCCACGGGAATATCAATAATGATGCGGCTGGCGGCACGCATGTCATTGCCGAGCCTGGATTTCTCCACGCAGCATACCAGCAGCGTGGTGGCA
This sequence comes from Cyclonatronaceae bacterium, assembly GCA_048626035.1. Classification (GTDB taxonomy): domain Bacteria; phylum Bacteroidota; class Rhodothermia; order Balneolales; family Cyclonatronaceae; genus Cyclonatronum. Next base: position 1,595 of record JBMCPG010000327.1, on the reverse strand, counting down.
TCGAGACGGCGGGCCTCGGCGAGCGCTCCGGCCACGAACGGCGTGCGGCCGCTGGCGGCGAGGCCGCAGAGCACATCTTTTTGCGCAAAGCCGGCTTCGCGCAAAGCTTCTGCTCCGGCTTCGGGGCGGTCTTCCACGCCTTCCTGCGCCCGGAATACGGCTTGTTTCCCGCCGGCCATCAGGCCCTGCACCAGCTCCGGCGGCGTGCCAAAGGTCGGCGGACATTCGGCCGCGTCGAGAACGCCCAGCCGTCCGCTGGTTCCGGCTCCGGCATAAAACAAGCGGCCGCCCTGCTTCAGGGCTTCGGCGATGCCCTCAATTCCGGCGGCGATTGCAGGCAGCTTTTCGGAAACAGCCGTGGCCACTTTTTGATCTTCAGCATTCATGAGGCGGGCAATTTCCAGCGGCGAGGCCTCATCTATATGCATCGAAGCCGGGTTTCGCTCTTCGGTTTGCAGCCGGGCTATTTCATGGAAAAATGCCGTTGGGGAGTTATTGCCGGATGAGCCTTTTGGGAGGGACATGTTGGGTAGAGGGGGAAACAGAAAAGGCCGCCCGGGGGCAGCCTTTTCAAGTGCAAGCAGTGATGAAGCCACTACAATTTAGTTCGAAGTAAGTTATAGAATTGGGAACGAACGCCAGCGCGGTTTTTGGTTCCGCGCCTCACGTCGTATCCTGATGTCATCAGCAAATTATGCTTCGGTATCTTCTTTCATGAATTTACGAAGCACGGTTTGCAGAATGCCACCATTTTTAAAGTAATCAATTTCAACCGGGGTGTCAATGCGGCACACGGTGTCGAATTTGATTTCAGTTCCGTCTCCTTTACGTGCAATAACTTCAACGGTTTGCGAAGCTTCGATGTGATCATCTATAAATATATCGAAGTACTCGCTGCCGTCCAGGCCGAGGGAGTCGGCGGAAGCGCCGTCGGCGAATTGAAGCGGTAGCACGCCCATGCCAACAAGGTTGGAGCGGTGGATGCGCTCGAAGGATGCGGCAATCACGGCTTTTACGCCCAGCAGATTGGTGCCTTTTGCGGCCCAGTCGCGGGAGGAGCCGGTTCCGTATTCTTTGCCGGCCAATACCACCAGCGGCGTGCCTTCTTTCTGATAATCCACGGAGGCATCATAGATGAAGCGGACTTCGCCGGTGGGGAAGTAGGTGGTGTAGCCGCCTTCCGTACCGGGCGCCAACTGATTGCGCAGGCGCACGTTGGCGAAGGTGCCGCGGGTCATGACGCGGTCGTTTCCGCGCCGCGAGCCGTAGGAGTTGAAGTCTTTGTTTTCCACGCCGTTGCCGAGCAGGTAATAGCCTGCGGGGCTGTCGGCCTTGATGGCACCGGCCGGTGAGATGTGGTCGGTGGTAATAGAATCACCAACTTTAACCAGTACACGTGCATCTTTGATGGCTTTAACCGGCTCGGGTTCGGCCGACATATCCACAAAGAAAGGCGGTTCCTGCACGTAGGTGGAATCGTCTTTCCACTCGAAGAGTGCACCGCCGGATATCGGGATGTTGTTCCATTCTTCGTTGGAATCAGCGATGCCATCATACATCTTATGGAATAAATCCGGGCGGACGGCATCATCAAG
>JBMCPG010000326.1:0-2999 GCA_048626035.1 Cyclonatronaceae bacterium | reverse complement strand
CCAGCCGTGCGTTTTGTGAAGCGCCGGCGGCAAAAATACATCCGGATTCGCGTCTGTGCGGAGGAAATTATTATATCGGCTCCGAACAAAACGGGCGAAGACGAAATGAAGGCTTTTTTTCAGGAAAAGTACGCCTGGGTGGTTGAACAATATTCGCGCTTAAAACAGCGCAAAGAACACGTGGTAGCCCAAAACCGGTTTCAGAAAGGCTATTTATATCATGAGGGGGAATGGAAACCGGTGCGGTTGCATCATCATACTACACCTGAGAAGCTGTCCTCCCGGCTAAACTTTGATGCCGGAGCCGGGCAGTTTGATGTTTTTATTACAGATACCGATGCACCGGCGGCGCGAGTGCTACGCTGCACCGATCCGTTAGTTTTAACGCTTGTGGAAAAACTTTACGCCGCCTGGGCGGCCGATATTATACGCAAGCGCTTTACCGAGCAGGCCGCCCGGCTCAAGTTCCGGCACGGGCGGGTAAGCATTCGGGCGCAGAAAACGCGCTGGGGTAGCTGTTCATCGAAAGGAAACATCAACTTGAACTGGCGGCTCATCAAATGTCCGTGCTTTGTGCAGGATTATATTTTTGTACACGAAATGTGCCATCTGGTGCACCTCAACCACAGCCCGGAGTATTGGGCGCTGGTTGATTCCTACTTTCCGCGCCGGCACGAGGCCGAAGCATGGCTGCGGGATTACGGCCCGGTAGCCTTTCAGCGGCCGTAGGCTTATTGCAGCACCAGTTTATTGCGGTGCAGCTCCAGCAGCTTTTCTTTCTCCATTTGTTTTAGCAAGCGTGAAACTACCGCCCGCGCGGTGCCCAGCTCCTGCGCAATCTGTTCGTGGGTCAGGTACATCACCTTGCTGCCGGTTACCTCGGCCTTGCGCTGCAGAAAATCCATCAGCCGCTCATCCATCTTTTTAAACGAAACGGCGTTTACGACCTCCAAAAGCTCCTCAAAACGCTTGTGATACAGCCGGAAGATGTAATTCAGCCAGGTCGGGTATTCCTGCATCAGCGCCATCATTTTATCCACGGGCAGCAGCAACAGTTCGCTGCGCTCTTCGGCCACCGCCCGGATTTTGCTGCGTTCATCGTGCAGCCCGCCCAAAAACGACATGATGCAGCTTTCGCCCGGCGTGAGGTAGTAGAGCAGCATTTCCCGGCCGTTTTCATCGGTTTGCACTACCTTAATGCGGCCTTTGGTTACCATCGGAATATCGCTGATGCGCGCCTGCTCATCCAGCAGCAATTCCCCCTTCTCAAACGTCTTTAAACGGCCATATTCACGCAGCCGATCCCGCATTTCCGGGCTGGCCTTGGCTTCGGGAAGATGCTCGAAGATGATTTCGTCGTGTATCATAAAATAATAATAAACAGAGTGTTAGCATGATGCTATTGGCGTGCGTAAAAATAGTTGTTTAAACAAACGTTTTGCCCGGAAGCTACGTTATAAAATAGCAAATAAAGCGGGCTGAAGAAGCCCACAGATGAGTTAACCCTAAATTGGTATCAAAGTTATGCAAACCCAAACGAACACTTCTACCGGCAGCACGGCACAGGTACACGGGCTGCATCATATTACGGCTATTGCCGGCGACCCGCAGGAAAACCTTGATTTTTATACCGCTGTGCTCGGGCTGCGGCTGGTCAAGAAAAGCATCAATCAGGACGCGCCGGATACTTACCATTTGTTTTTTGCTGATCGGGACGGCAATCCGGGAACGGATCTCACTTTTTTCCCCTGGCCGGCTATGTCGCCTGCCCGGCCCGGTGCCGGAATGGCGACTGAGGTAACGTTTGCCATCCCCAAAGGCAGCTTCGCCTACTGGGAAAACCGGCTGGAAGAAGCTGGCATAAGCGTAGAAAAAAAGCAGCGCTTCGGCGATACGCATCTGGTTTTTAAAGACCCGCACGGGCTGGGGCTGGCGCTTACCGAATCGGATGATGAACGCGAGGTGCAGGCCTGGGAAAAAAGTCCGGTACCGCCGCTGCGGCAACTCCGCGGCATGCACAACGTGCGCTTTCAGGTACGTGAGCTGAAATTTACGGCGCAGTTGCTCACCGATATACTGGGCTTCAGCCGGCTGGGCGAAGAGCACGGCTGGGTACGCTTTGGCGTGGAAGGCGGCACTTCCGGCAAACTCGTAGAGGTAAAAGCCGATAAAAGCTTGTCGCTCGGCCGCTGGGGCACGGGCGGCATTCATCATATTGCCTGGCGCGTGGCCGATACCGACGAAGAAATGAACGTGCGCGAAAAGGTGATGCGGCTGGGCCTTTCGCCCTCTCCGCAGATCGACCGCTTCTGGTTCAAATCTGTGTATTTCAAAGAGCCCGGCGGCGTGCTTTTTGAACTGGCTACTGACGGCCCCGGATTTGCCCGCGACGAAGATCCCGAAAAGCTCGGCGAAACCCTGATCTTGCCGCCGTGGTACGAAAGCAAGCGTGCCCAAATCGAAGCCGGCCTGCCGGAGCTAAAGCACTGATTCCGGCCGAAATCACAACCGTGCCGTAGTCTCGGAATATATCGTTTCAAGTATGGCGCGGATGCTCGCCGGGCTTCAATAGTTAATATTTGATCCACATAATTTGCCAGGGCTCCAGCTCCAGTTCGGTGCTGTGCAGCAGCTTTCCGGAAATGAGTTCGGCGGCCCGGCTCCATCGGAAAGGCGCGTTCCAGACCACCGGCTCCGAGCTTACGTTGGCGACGATCAACAGGCGGTCGGTTCCGCTGGGTGAAGTACGCCACATCGAAAACAGTTCGGGCGGCGTATCCATCACCTTTTTACCCCCCTGCGGGTCGAAGGCCGGCTCATTTTTGCGAATATTCAGCAGTCGTTTCCACAAGCGGAACAAGCGGGCATGATGGGAAGTAGGGCGCTGCAATTTTTTTTGCAGTTCTTCCAGATTCCATTTTTTACGGTTAATAGAACGCGCCTGCCCGGTTTCGGCCACTCCGGAGCGGTCGTTTTCGGTACCCAGCAGGCTATGAATA
>JBMCPG010000325.1:0-3002 GCA_048626035.1 Cyclonatronaceae bacterium | reverse complement strand
TCAAAATAAATATAGTGAGAATTGATTGTCAAAATAAATGTTTTTTTTGAATAATGATTGATGCAGCCCTATAAGAAATCCCGGCGAATTTGCTCATCCCAGGATTTGCTGAAAATGCGCACATCACCATGATAGGCATCCAGGGTGGCGCGTATAATGAAGTGGGTTTTCGTGGACGTAAGCACGGTTCTGGTTTCGGTGAAGGCCGTCCAGTCGTCGCGCTGGAAGTAGCGCTTGCCCACCACTTCGCCGCGCAGCGTATCATAATTGTTGTGCTGATACGAATATTTTTCCTCCACTTTTTTCTCCACCGTCCAGTTGATGTCGTCCAGGCGAACCCGCGCGTCGTTGCTGATTACATGCAGCAACACCTGATTGTTGCGCAAATTCTGGATGACCTGCCAGTCGCGCCGGGCCGGGCGAAGCAGGCTCACGGCCAGCGGCTGATCCAGCTCCGGCGTGCCCATATCGCGTAAGTTGGCATCCTCGGCACGCTCCTGCCGCACCGGCAGATGCAGCACGGAAGCCGAGGGATACAGGCGCAGGCGGGCGGGTTCGGGCATGGGCCAGGCCAGCGGCCAGTACGAAGTCGAAAGCGACAGGCGAATGCGATGGCCGGCCGGAAAGCGCTGGGCGATATAGTTGCAGCGCAGGCTGATCTCATACACCTTGCCCGGCTCCAGCTCCGAGGGCTGCTCCTGACTTTCGCGATGCGCGAGATTGAGAATGCCGTAGGTTACGCGGGTAGCGCGGCCGTCGGGGGCGACGTCAGAAATGCGGGCGGCCAGCATGGCCGCGGGTTTATCGCTGCTGAGGCGGATACGCAGCTCGGGCGCGCCCAGAATTTCGACGGCTTCTTCCAGTTCCGGCGTATCGAACACCATCGCGCCGCCGTCTTCCTGCCGCTGATCGCTCGGTAAATCCATGGCGGAGGCAAACGAGCACCACTTTCCGGCAAAAAGGCCCACGCTAAGCGGACTTTGAAGGCTCATGGGCTCTTCCTGCGGCGGCGCTTCATCCTCCCCAACTACATTGATGCGGGCGTTTTCTTCCGGAATAAGCATACGTCCGCGGGAAAGCTGCATGCTGTTCGGGGTGATGCGCCCGGTGCCCATGGGCCAGCTTTCTTCGGCCACCCAGCGGCCGGGGCGCTCCTGTGAAATCGGCGAAACCGTATCCTGCATCCACACGCGGAGTTTGGGCTCTTCATCAATGCCGTTTTTGATGCCCTTGAGCCAGCGGTCCCACCAGCGCACGGATTCGTCCAGGAAATCAATCACATCACCTAATTCGCCGTAATGCGGATATTTATGGCCCCAGCCGCCAATCAAGCCTTTTGTTGGCGATTTGAGATGTTCCAGCAGACGGAATACGGTGTTGGAGTAGCCGTCGGCCCAGCCGCTCACGGCGTAAACCGGGCACTGAATCGCATCATAATTGAAGCGAACCGAGGCGTGTTTCCAGTACTCATCATACCGCTGATGCTCCAGCCACTTTTTAAGCCACAGCCCGCTGCCTTCGAGGCGTTCGAGCCACATCTGCTTCCAGTTTTCCCCCACAACGGCGGGGTCAGGCGGGCAGGAGTTGTAGGCAAACATAGTCGAGGCCCAGGATAAATTATCGGTGAGCAGATTGCCGCCCATATAGTGCACATCATCGTTATAGCGGTCGTCGGAAGAGGCTACGCTCATTACCGCCTTCAGTTCGGGCGGCTGAAGCGCGGCGAGTTGCAGGCCGTTGAAGCCGCCCCAGGAAATGCCCATCATGCCGATGTTGCCATCGCACCAGGGCTGACGCGCAATCCAGCGCAGAATTTCGAGGCCGTCGTCCAGCTCCTGTTGCAGGTATTCATCGCGCAAAATGCCTTCTGAATCGCCGCTGCCGCGCAAATCCACGCGCACGCCAGCGTAGCCGTGCCGTGCGAAATAGGTGTAGGTTTGCGCATCCCGCTGTGCTTTGAAATCCCGTTTCCGGTAGGGAATGTACTCAAAAATAGCCGGTACGGGTTTGGATTCGGCGTTTTCGGGAAGCCAGACTTTAGCCGAGAGCCGGCAGCCATCCGGCATGGGAATTTCGAGGTGTTCGTAAATCTTCATAAGGCGTGATGTAGGGGCGTATCGGGAATTTCTGCCGGGCCGGCCGACAAAAATAAAATATCTGTAACGTAAATATTATTTATGTTTTACAGCTGATATGTACGGTGTTTCTGATCTCCTTTTCAGGAAGCCGCAAAAGATACGCCGGAAACGAACAAGCGGCAACACACGAAGTCTTCAAAACGCAGCCGTTGCCCTATCTCTTTTTGGTTCCCCTTGTATTCATCGGGAAGCGGTACACCTAATCATTTCCGGCGATGAAGAGCTGATCGGCCCCTTTCCCGCCCCATTCCAGATTGGGAATTTGCTCCCCGAATTCGATGAGATGGAGCTGACGGCCGGCGCGTTCAATATCCGCTCGAATATTCCAGGCGCAGGTGCTGCTGGAGCGCTTTCATTTCTTTGAGGGCTTTTTTGAGGCGTTTTTGGGTTTCTTCGGGAAGTTGTTCCGGAATGATGGCGTTGTCCGGCGGCCGGTTGCTTTGCAATAATGAAAGCTGATGGCGCAGGCGCACCTCCATCATAAAAGAATAGGTTGCGCAGAGCTGTTCCAACTGTTGCGCGGGCAGGGCCCCGGCAGCATTAAGTTCGTGCAGCCGCCGCAGGGTGTTTGGGTGATGAATGTGATGGCGTAGCGCATAAAGCCGGGCATAATTGACGGCCGGAAGCATGGCTTTTTTAAGATCGAGCCCTTCTTTCGCCGGATATTTGAATCCGCCAAAGAAGCCCAGCGGTATGGCATTATCCATGGCGTTTTGCGCCAGATGATAGAAAAATAAATCGGCGCGTTCGGCCAGCATTTCGCGCAGATGCTGGCGCAGCGCCCGTCGAAACTCCGGATTTCCGTAGCCACATTTAAAATCAAAAAAAATGCGAGACAAAAGACAATCGAAAAATTGAAGGCAA
>JBMCPG010000324.1:0-3004 GCA_048626035.1 Cyclonatronaceae bacterium | reverse complement strand
CGTACAAATGATGTTTGCGTCGGTGTTTTTGCCGGCCAAGCAGGCGTCTATTCCCAATGTTACGCACAGCGATGATGAGCTGGTGCGCGCCAACGTGCTCTCTAACCTTTCGTGGAGCATCATTTTTACCAGCGGCATGGGTCTGGGCGGACTGGCCACGGCGGCCTTTGGCACCGATATGGTGTTCATCATAAACGGGCTGGGCTATATTTTATCGACCATTTTTATTTTCCGGGCGACCATTCCGCATGTACAGGACGAGGAAACCAAGGAAAGCCTGCGCCGCCCGATTAAGGGAATTCTGGACGGATATCGCTACATCTGGAAAACCGGCAGTGTGTTCCGTCCGGCCCTGGCCAAAGGCAGCATGAGCATTCTGCTGGGCGCGCTGGTGTACATGCTCATCCTGATTTCCGATGAGGTTTTGATGATGGGCAGTATCGGCCTGGGAATGCTGTATGCGGCTCGCGGGGCCGGCACGGCGGTCGGGCCGCTGCTGCTGCGCCGGTTTTTTCCTCAGGAAAACCGCTGGGTCAGCTATATGGGCATGGCCATGATGACCGCCGGAGCTTGTTATATGGTGGTTGGCCTGACGAGTTCGCTTGTGCTGATGCTCGTATTCGTGTTTCTGGCCCACACGGCTTCCGGCGTAAACTGGGTTTCCAGCACGGTTTTGCTGCAGCAGCGGGCACCCAATCGGTTTCGGGGGCGGGTATTCAGCTCCGAATTCCTGCTCTTCACCGTTGCCCAATCGATGTCTACCCTGGCCGTGTCGCTGCTGCTCGAGCACGAAATCATCACCCTTGAAACGGCCATTCGCGGGGCGGCCGGCCTGCTGATACTCATGGGGGCCGGCTGGCTGGTGAGCGTAGCCCGGGCCGAAAAGCACGATCCCGGCCTTGAGGAAAAAACACCGGCCACCGGAGCGGCATCCTTCGCGCTTAAAAGTTGATGTTTAGGTTGAGGTTTAGGCTGAGGTTGAGGCATTTAAAATTATCCTGAGCGTTTTGCTTACACTCATTCACTGTAGCGTGCGGAGTGTAGCAAAGCCAGCGGAATGGAGAAATCTCAGGGCGCGTGCATGCGCAACATGCTGTTTACTCCCATCTCTGGTCAAACCATCTCATCTCGTCTAACTGCGAAAGTTGAGTTAATTTTTACTATATATATTTGTTATATATTATTTTATTCATAAACAATGAAATAATTCATGAACGTTTAGTTCAGCCCTTCAGTTTTTTTGTTTCGTTTGCATGTCTTATTACACATCAAGTAAAAAAGTATTCCTTTGTTAGCTAATAAACATACCATCAAGTATTATGGGTACATCCTTACTAAATACCGCTAAGCGGCAAGAGCAGCCGCTGAATATCGCCTCGCTTCCATTAGCCATGTATCGCTGCACTGCCAACGAAAAGTGGACGATGCAGTACCTGAGCGAAGGATTTAACAGGATTTTCGGCCACCCTTGTGATGACATCATAAACGATAAAAAGCGCCCTTTTTCAGAGCTTATACATCCCGATGATCTGGAATCGACCTATAAAATACTTCCGCGCTTGTCTGAAAAACAAAGCTTTAGCTTACAATACCGGCTCCAACGCGCCGATGGCCGCTTCGTGAGAGTTGAAGATCGGGGAACACTCATCAAACAAAAAGGTGCAAGGTCGCAGGTTGAAGGCGTGCTGATTCCTTTGGATAACGGCGGCCGGCCTTTTCATCAGGAGCAGAAAAAAACGGCGCGTATCGACTACAGCAAGTTATTTGATATTACTCCCAACTTCGTATGCGTCATAGACCGGCATGGAAATTTTGAAGCCGTAAATCATACCTTTTTAAACCGGTTCCAGTTTAGCGAAGACGAATTTTACAGCCGGCCGGTGCTTAGTTTTGTCCATGAAAGCGACCGTGAAGTAACGCGCCATCAAATGCAAACTGCCCGGGCGGGCGGTACGATATCCAATTTTCGTACACGTATTTATACGTGCAACGGAGAATTGATTACTATTTTATGGGCCGCGAGACGGGAAGAAAGAAGCCGCCGGATATATGCCATAGGCCAGGATATCACCGAGATCGTCAGGAAAAAACAAGAGCTCAAAGAGAGCAATGAGCGCTTTTATCAGGCCGCGGCCGCCGGAAATGAAATGATCTGGGAATGGGAACCCGAAGAAAACAGGGTGAAGCGCTATGGAAATTATGATCAGCTACTTGGTGAAGAAGCCAAAAAGCGGCTGTTGCTGGATCCTAACCGCTGGTTTGAGCGCATTCATCGGGAAGATATTGCCGCTTTTAAGCAAAGTCTGGATGAAGCCCTGAAAAACCCGCAGCAGAAAAGATGGGAACATGAATATCGTATTCTCAACAAAGATAATGAATACGCCTATATTCTGGACCGCGGCATGATTTCACGCGCGCGCGACGGAAGCCCAAGGCGTATGGTAGGAGCCGCGCTCGACGTTACGCGCTCCAGAAAAATGATGGACCAAATCGCCAGTCAGAACGCCCGCCTGCGCAAAATTGCCTGGACGCAATCGCATAAGTTACGCGCCCCGCTGGCCCGCGCCATGGGCCTGATGAACATGATTACGGAGGAAGATCATGAGGACATCGATCAAAAAGAACTGTTGGGCTATCTCAATGACTCCCTGCACGAATTAGACGGTATTATAGCTAAAGTTGTATCGACCGTGTATGAATAAAAGCAAAGCCTTAAACGCAGGAATATCTGCATAAAAAAAGCTCTGTAATAAAATATTTACAGAGCTTTAAAAGTGGAGATGCCGGGAGTTGAACCCGGGTCCGAAATGGTGAACCGTCAAATATCTACATGCTTATTCAGCGGTTAAAATCTCGCGTTGGAGGTAGCCGGCTGACTCAGCGCTCCAGCGCCAGGTTGGTAAAATGTCTCGTGCGGCACCCAACCGATGCAGCACGATAGCCTGATTTAAGTCGATACTCGGAAGGCGGCCATCAGGCGGGCCACCAACGGAGTAAGAGGCCT
>JBMCPG010000323.1:0-3005 GCA_048626035.1 Cyclonatronaceae bacterium | reverse complement strand
TGCTCATCACCTACTACAAGCGGCAGAATATTTCGGTGCTGCTCATTGTGCTGGCCGGCATTTTATTCGGCGCGCTTATTGAAGTGCTCCAGATCCTTATGCCTTTCAGCCGCACCGGCGAATGGACCGATATTGGCTTTAATACTATTGGAGCGCTGCTTGCCGGCGGGCTGCTTCTTTTATACAAAAAACGCCTCTACAGCCAGCATCAAAAAGAGGATGCCGACGGGAAAAGATAGTGCAGAGTGATGGCATCACAGCTTTTTGCGCAGCCGTGCAGGCGGATAACGCAGCTGCTCGCGATATTTTGAAACGGTTCGCCGAGCTACTTTGAAGCCTTTTTTGCGCAACAATTCCATCAGCTTTTGATCGCTGTAGGGGCGATCGGACGGCTCGTTTTCGATGATTTCTGCCAGCAGGTTTTTTACTTCCAGATTAGAAACCTCTTCGCCGCTTTCGGTTTTAACGCCTTCATTAAAAAAGTAGCGCAGCTCGTACACTCCAAACGGCGTTTGCACATATTTGCCGTTCACTACGCGGGATATTGTGGAAATATCCAGATGCACACGTTCGGCCACATCTTTTAAAATCATGGGTTTGATGTCTTTCCCCGATTTGAAGAAGCTTTCCTGGAGCATCACAATGGTTTGCATCACGCTCATCAGCGTTTGCTGCCGCTGCCGCAGCATCTCCATAAACCAGCGGGCCGACTCAATCTTGCTTTTAATAAAAAGCTGGGTGTCGCGGGCTTCTTTTTCTGCTTTTGCTTTTTCTGCGGCCTCGGCTTCCCGCCGTTTGCGCCGCGCTTCCATCTCCTTCATCATTTCCTCGTAGCTCTTGGAAACGACCAAATCGGGCATGTTACCCCGGTTCATGCTTATGTTGAAGTCGCCGGTTCCGTCTTCGTCTTCCGACGGCTCGTAGCGCACCTCAAAATCGGGGGTGATGTAGTTGCCCGCATCAGCTACGGCGGTTTCGAACGAGCCGGGCTTGGGGTCGAGCATGCGCAGGGTTTCATAGGCGGCGCGGAAGTCGTCTTCACTCAGCTCCAGCCGCTTAATAATTTTGTCGAAATGTTTTTTTTCAAAAGCTTCCCAGGCGTGTTCCACAATCTGCTGTGCCGCTTCCAGGCCTTCAGTTTCGGCATCGAGCATTTCTAACTGAATCTGCAGGCATTCGCGCAGGTTCCGGGCGGCAATCCCGGGCGGATCCAGCCGCTGAATGCGCTGCAAAACCTCTTCTACTTCTTCGGGCGCTACGGGGATATTATTCTGAAAGGCCACGCCGTCGGCTACCGAGGTCATTTCGCGGCGAAAATAGCCGTCTTCATCTATAGAGCCAATAATCTGATCGGCGATGAGCTGCTGCTTATCGTCGAGATCGAGCATCAGGACTTGTTCTTCGAGCTTTTCGAGCTGGGTTTCGCTATAGGGCGTGGGCAGTTCCTGCCAGTCGGGCAGCTCCGGGTTGTAGGTCGTTTGGGCATCGTAGCCTTCTGTGGGGTCGGTATGGTAGGCTTCCCAATCCACCTCGGGCTCGTCGCTGAGCTCACGGGCAGTTTCATTGTCCAGCTCATTTTCCGTGGCGCTTTCCTGCTCGCCCGCCGCGTCTGTGGTATCGGGGCGCACTTCATCATAGCTGTCGTCGTAGGGTTCTTCGACCGTACTGCGGTCTTCGAGAGCGGGGTTGCTCTCCAGCTCTTCCTTGATGCGCTGTTCTATATGCTGCGTGGACATTTGCAGCATTTTGATATACTGGATTTGCTGCGGCGAGAGCTTTTGCTGCTGGGTTTGCGTTTGGGTGGCCCGCTGCCGCTGTGCTTGTCTTTGTATGGGCCCTTGTTTACTCATGGTTTTTATCTTCAGTCTCGTGATATGTACGGCTCCGGCCAGGGAGTATCATGCGAACGGTAAAAATATCTGCCCCGGAATACTTCTTTTATTTAATATGCTGAATATAGCAATAATTTCAGGGACAGCGGGCCGGAACTTGGCAGAATGCAGCGCTCAGGCCATCATGGGGCTGTGGCCTTTATGGCCTCGTGCATATTCGTGGCGCAGCTCGGCGCAAGCTTTCAGAAAGCGTTGATACCAGCTTGCGCCATATTTCCTGGTGAGGGGCGTTTCGAGCGTTTCGGCCAGATACGTATTGGTTTCGCGGGCGTGCGTACAAGCCGCAGAGCACATCTCCGGAATATATTCAAAGTGGATGTAATCGGCCCCGCCCGCTTCCATGATGCGCAACGGGTACAAATGGCAGCTTATCGGCTTGGGCCAGTTCAGCCGGCCTTCCAGCATGGCCTTCTGTATGCCGCAAAGGGCTACGCCGGCTTCATCATACTGCACAAATACGCAGGCCGCACCATCAGAACAGGCCAGCTCCAGATTCTTCCCGCTGCCGTTGATGAGCCCGTGCGTTTCGACCTGCTCGCGGGCTTCCGGCCGCAGCTCATCTTTAAGCAAATGCCAGGCTTTATTAAGCACGGCCCGCTCGCTGTTGTGTACCGGTGCCCCGGCATCTCCGCGCACGCAGCACGCGCCTTTGCACGCTTTTATATTGCAGGAAAACCGCGCAAGGGCGATCTCGTCAGACAAATAAACATCATCTACACAAAACATGAAACACCATCACTGTTTGAAAAATTGAACGTATTGCAATGGCATAAAATAGCAAGAAAAACGCGGTTTTGTGATGCGGCGTTTTATAGGGCACAAAAGACAACACGCTGCCCGGAAGCGGCTATATACCTTACGGCTCTTTGGCAGAAAAGCAGCTCTCTACACGTGCATTCTTTCGGCCTTGATAAGGAGAGCCAAGATTTCTTATATTTAAGACTAACAAAAATCGGGGCGTGGCGCAGCCCGGTAGCGCGCTTCGTTCGGGACGAAGAGGTCGCAGGTTCAAATCCTGTCGCCCCGACCAAAAGTAATAAAAAAGCCCGGCGGAAACGTGTTCCGCCGGGCTTTTTCTATTTAACCTCAACCTCAACCTCAACCTCAACCTAA
>JBMCPG010000322.1:0-3005 GCA_048626035.1 Cyclonatronaceae bacterium | reverse complement strand
TACATCACCAAAACGAATACAATGACGCCCAGGCCGGCGACCCGGCCATAGCGAAAACGCCAGAATATGGGGATGAGCAGCCACAGGGGAAAGAGCACAAACCCGACGTGCATGCCGGATACGGCCATTAAATGAGCCAGCCCGGCGCGGGAAAAATCCTGACGAAGGTTTTCGTCCAGCCCGGCTTTATAGCCCAGCATGATGGCCTTGGCAAGGGGCGCCTGTTCCGGGGCAAAAACCTGGTCGATGCCGGCATGAAGCCGGGCGCGCCACCAGCTCCATTGCAGCGGGGAAGCCTGCCGGCGTATTTGAATTTCAGACACCTGAGCGCCAATGGCCTGCACGTAGATATCCATGCTTGCCAGCCAGCCTGCTACGTCGAAATCGTGCGGATTTTGCCGGGCAGGAACGGCTGAGGGCGCGGCGGTGAGCGCGATATGGGCACCATCGGCAAGCCCCGGCGGCGCTTCTTCTACGCGGAAATAGCGAATTTGCGTGCGGAAAGGCCGGGAATGGAGCAGGAGGCCGTCGGTGGTTTTAACCGAGTCGATCTGCATAAAAAGCGAGAGCGTGTTCCGGCTGCTCAGGCGTTGCTCTTCGAGGCGGCCGAACCAGCGCAGGGACTCGTCTTCAAACAAAAGGGCGAGGCCTTGCTCCGGCGGGAAGCGCGTTTCGTTGTGCTGCAGCGTAGCCCGGCCAAAACCCAGCAGCATCACACATAGCAAATAGGCCAAAAGTGCAGCATGGCTCCAGCCCACGCTAAGGGTCCGCCGCGTGCCAATATGGAGCACAGCGGCCAGGAAGAAGCCCGCGCCGGCCATCATTAAAGCCGTTTTTAGCCCTGTTGCAAAAAGTTGTGCCGCAAGAATTCCGGCCATAAGCAGCAGAGCCAGCCGCATGGCCGGATAGTGATTAAAGGGAAAGCGATAGTGTTGGCGCAGAAGTTTCATGTTTTACAGAGCGGCTCAACAGCAAATCCTTACATTTTTTTAGCAGCAATCGTTTTTCAGCTTTTATATTTGTTTCAACAACTTTTTTTATTAAACTGCTGTTCTGTAGTAAACAGCTTCTGATTCATGATTGCAAAACTTTCCCCTGCTTCCGGCGTTCTCTTTCTCTTGCTTATTTTCTTTTTTTAGTTCCTTATGCCCCGTATTCTATATATTTTCCCACATCCCGACGATGAATCTTTTGGCCCGGCTCCGGCCATCGCCCAGCAGCAAGCCAATGGGCACGAGGTGCATTTGCTCACCTTAACCAAAGGCGGAGCTACAAAACAGCGGCATAAACTTGGCTTAAGCGTAGATGAAATGGGCGAGCTGCGGTTTCAGGAGATGAAGTGTGTAGCCCAAACGCTGGGTCTTGACAGCATGGAAGTACTGGATTTACCCGATTCAGGATTGAAAGACCTCTGCCCGATAGAAATTGAACACGCTGTACACGCCCACATCAAAAAACTTCAGCCCGATATTATTGTTACTTATGCAGTACACGGCATAAGCGGTTTTTTTGATCATTTAGTGAGTCATGCGGCTGTAAAACGCGTTTTTTGCGAGCTCCGGCAGCAGCAGGCCAGCTACTGCCCCCGCCGGCTGGCCTTTTTTACGCTTGGCCCGGATTCCTATACCGGCGATTATTTTAAGCTGAAAACTTCACCGGCTTCAGATATCGACTGCATCACCAAGGTTACGCCCCAGCAGGCGCTGCTTGGCAGAAAAGCACTTTTGTGTTATGAAAGCTACCTCGAAGTGATAGAAAAAACACAGATTGCCGAACACACTTCCGATGATGTTCATTTCGAGTTTTTCGGCGAATCTTTTGATCCGCCCGTTTCTGATTTAGGAGCCGGATTAAAAGAACCGGCAGGCTTCTGAGCGGGCAGTATCAGCGCTTTTCGGAATTAGCCTGCTTTTCTTCCTGCTCGTCTTCAATAATCTCATAGTCTGCGTCTTCTACTTCCTGAAACGCGCGCCGGCGGGCGTTTCCACCCGAGCCGCTTTTTCCCGCTCCGCCGCGTGGAGAATGCTTTTCTGCCGTATTCCTCGGGCCGCGCATGGAAGGGCGATTAAAATATGCGTGGCTGACCAGGCGCAATATCAGGAAAAATAGAATAAATAAAAGTAGGTACCGCATTTGGGAGGCTTAAAAAGGGTGAAATGGCGGAGCATCATATTTTTGGTACATGCCAAACGCATGCCACGGCAAATTCATATCCCAAAAAGGGCGGTTTATTCTCAGGGCATCACATAGGTACGTGGCTGAAGCACCCGCTGGCGGAAAATTTCATCTTCCAGAAAGTCGAGATGCTCCTCATTATTTACAAAATCGATATCGGTAGCCTGAATAATCACAACCGGCGATTTCTCGTAATGCCGGAAAAAATGATTGTATGAATCGTTGAGTTCGGCAAGATATTCTTCCGAAATATTTTTCTCATACTCCCGCCCGCGTTTGGCGATGTTTTCCATGAGCCGATCGATGCTACACTGGATAAAGACCATAAGATCGGGCTTAGCGGCAATGCCACTCATGATGTCATAAATTTTATCATACAGCGCGAGCTCATCATCGCTGAGATTAAGGCGGGCAAAAATACGGTCTTTATCGAACGTATAATCGGAAATGAGCGGTTTTTGAAATAAATCGGAAGCAAAAAGTTTTTGCTGCTGCGTAAACCGGCTGGCCAAAAAAGAAAGCTGCGTCTGAAACGCATAGCGCGGGCGGTCTTCATAAAAATGGGGCAAAAAAGGATTTTCTTCAAATTCCTCGAGAATGAGGCGGGCATTGCGGCGTTCGGCTAAAAGCGTGGCCAGAGACGTTTTCCCGGCGCCGATAACGCCTTCAATTGCAATATAATCGTATGTATTCACAGACTTGAATTTAGGAGTTCTACCAATGTAGTGAAGTAGGGTGAAGGTCCATTCGCGGAGCCGCGGCCAGCAAACGAGCCGGCGAAAGGCCGGTTTCGGGATCGGCACCGGCAAATTCCCTGACATAAAAATCAT
>JBMCPG010000321.1:0-3021 GCA_048626035.1 Cyclonatronaceae bacterium | reverse complement strand
ACGGCTGGCAACCCACCGGAGACGCTTGCCGTGGGGGCGCACGTCACGTTTGTAGGTAGCCGTGGCGCGGTGAGTGTTTTGGTTTGCAACCACCCTCGAATTGCGGCATATTGTGGCGCTTCAGGCCGGCGGCCGGGATGCCGCCGGCGCACTTCGGCGACAAAGGCATCATATAACTGCTCGCCTTTTTCTGGTTCGGCCGCCGAAATAAAGCTCGGCCTCGTGCCTTTTCGCACATCCCCGTAGAGCGTAAACTGCGATACCAGCAGCAGCCCGCCGCCAATATCGGCAACCGATTGATTCATTTTTCCTTCCTCATCTTCAAAAATCCGAAGCTTGGGTAGCTTGCGTGCCAGCCACTGCATTTCGGTTTCGGTATCGTTTTTATGGATACCAACAAGCACGAGCAAACCGCGCTCTATTTCTGCTGTGATGCTGTTTCCGACCGCTACACGGGCCGAAGTAACCCGCTGAACAATGAGTTTCATACGCCGTTTTTAAGAATGTGGATAACTTGTGGATAACTCGGTTTTTTATGTGGATAACTCCCCAAAAAATGTGGATAACTTTTATTTTTGAGAAATCCAAAAAAAGTTATCCACAGCATTTTTGAGTTATCCACAAGTTATCCACACGTTATCCACATCCCAGGCCAATGTGGATAACTTATCCGCATTTCAGGAGTTATCCACATTTTGGGTTAAGCGATCTCGTAAGTAATTGATTTTTATAGAAAAGTTATCCACAAAGTTATCCACATTTTTTTTACCCAATGTTGATAACTATAGTTATCAACATATCCACATCCCCTATTACAACTACAAGTAATATATATAATACAAATTCACTATAGAGAGAGCGGGAAAAAAGCGGCGGACGGAATTTGCCTGAAATTCGTCCTTTTTAGTTGCCTTCGGCGGTGTTTTTTGATTCGTTTCTGCCGTACCTTTAGAAACCTTCTGCGCTACCATCTTTTCCATTTTTAATTCCGGGCCATTTCTCTGCTCCGGATCCCATCACCCTGCACATGTCTGAGAAAAAACCTTCTGAATCCTTTACCTACAAATCGGCCGGCGTGGATGTCGAGGCCGGCAACCGCTTGGTGAACTCCATTAGCGAAATGGTAAAGCAAACCCACGGCGTAGAAGTCATCAGCGAAGTCGGCGGGTTTGGCGGGTTGTTTAAACCAGATTTCAGCCGGTATAAACATCCGGTGCTGGTGAGCAGCGTTGATGGCGTCGGTACCAAGCTCATTGTTGCTTTTAAGTCGGGCAAATACCATACCATAGGCCGGGATCTGGTAAATCATTGCGTTAATGATATCGCCGTATGCGGGGCTGAACCGCTTTTTTTTCTGGATTATTTTTCGACCGGAAAGCTGGATGAAGCCGTTGCCAGAGAAGTGATTTCAGGATTCGCCGCCGCCTGCCGCGAAAATTCCTGCGCACTTATTGGCGGCGAAACAGCCGAAATGCCTGATATTTATAAAGAAGGCGAGTTCGATTTAGCCGGCAGCATCGTCGGTATGGTAGATGAAGAGCACATCATAAGCGGGAAAAATATTGAAGCCGGCGATGTATTGATCGGCCTGAAAAGCAGCGGCCTGCATACCAACGGCTACTCGCTGGCGCGGAAGGTGCTTTTCAGCTCGTATGATGTTTCCGACGTGCCGGAAGAAAGCCCGAGCGGGAAAACAATCGGAGAAGAACTCCTGGAAGTGCATCGCAGCTATCTTCCGCTCATTCGCATGCTAAAACAGATCGACGGCGTACACGGCTTTTCGCACATCACCGGCGGCGGCATTGCCGGCAATACGGCCCGTATTCTGCCCCCGGGCCTGGAGCTCAGCATCGACTGGCAAAGCTGGCCCCGACCGTTTATTTTTGAGCTGATCCAACAACAGGGCCGCGTTCCGGAAGAGGCCATGCGGCAGGCTTTCAACCTCGGGCTGGGACTGGTAGTGGTCGTTTCCAAATCTGCGGCAGATTCCGTAATTTTAAAGCTTGCAGAACATAAAGAGCCGGCCCAGCTTATCGGCGAGGTTACAAGCGCCTGAATTCTCCTGCCCGGCACGTCTGTTCTATTTTTTCTTCAGCCTAAATCCTGATTTTATGCCTGTTGTATATCTCCTCGACATTGCCCACGGCCGCAGCGGCGATAAAGGCAACGGGAGCAATGTGGGTATTATCGCCCGGCATCCTGATGTATATGATTTTCTGGTGCGTGAGCTTACTGCCGAGCGCGTGAAAGCTCACATGAAGCATGTGTGCAAAGGGCCGGTAGAGCGCTACGAGCTGCCCAATATCGGCGCGCTTAACTTCATTCTGCACGAAAGTCTGGGCGGCGGCGGCACCGTTTCCCTGAAGCTTGATGCCCAGGGCAAAACCCACGCGGCCCAGGTGCTGCGCATGAAGCTCGACGTACCGCAGGCGCTGCTCGATACGGTACAGGTTTCCACCCTCTAATGATGTTTCTGATCAGGTTTTTGTGAAGGATAGCCAGCTTAAAATACAGCTTACCGAATCGCAACTTCGCGAAATGAGCGAAGAGGAGCGGAAGGCCCTGTTTGGCGGCAAAGACCCGCTTAAAGATATGAGCGGCATTTCGGGCCGGGCGATGGCGCTGGCGCTTGGAGGTGCTTTCACGCTTATCATGGGCTTTTTCTTTTTCGTGCAGTTTGTGATTGATCCCCGCATTGTGCCGGAGCTGGAGCGCGGCACCCTCGAACTGGGGCTGCAGGAGAATCATCCCGCTCTGGAGGCCGATGCCTATCGCCTTGCCCGCGGCCACTGGAATACCGGCGAGTATGAGGATTTTGTGCCAGCCGCCCGCGATCTCGTAGCGAGCGGAATGCTTAGCCGTAAAGAGCCGGACGAGCTGCAAGCGCTTAAAGAGCTGCATCGCTACACCGCACGGGCCCTTATTTTTGCTGAATCGTATGATGAAGCCCGCGAGTTTATCCGCTTTGTGCAAAGCCGCTACATCGATGATTCAGAGTTCATGTCCGATATGTTTTACTAT
>JBMCPG010000320.1:0-3047 GCA_048626035.1 Cyclonatronaceae bacterium | reverse complement strand
CCCCTACGCGCTGGGAAGTTGAGTTTGCGGAAAAAATTTGTGAGGCTGTACCCGGAATCGAAAAAGTTCGCATGGTTAATTCCGGTACGGAAGCGAGTATGAGTGCTGTCCGCCTGGCAAGAGGTTATACTGGACGCAGCAAAGTTGTTAAATTTAAAGGCTGTTACCACGGACACGGCGACAGCTTTTTGATAGAATCAGGCAGTTTTTCAAAAGGAGCCTGGCCTGCGCGTATTTCCTGGCGGGGGTCGGGCCCGGGATCGGGCGGCGGGCTACTGTAGCTCTGGCTGGCCTCCTGGCGCACTGTTGAAGAAGCTGCCGGCTCAGATACGGTATATCCTTTGCGGCGGTCGTAGGCAGCGCGCTTTGCCGGTTCTTTCAATACGGCATAGGCGGCATTTACCTGGCTGAGCATTTCGTTGGCCTGTTGCCAGTCTTCTTTCTGGTGCCGGGGATCGAAGCGATCGGGATGTATGATACGACTGATGCGAATGTAGGCACGGCGTATCTCTTTAGTACTCGCTGAAGGCGATACTGATAGAAGCGCGTAATAGTCTGGAGAATCCATAGCAACGAATTCGGTACGAAAGAAACCGGAATGAAAAATAGCAAGATAAATAGCCCCTTTTGCCGAAGGCAGAGGGTAGCTATATAACGCCGGGAGTTGGGCATACATTCACCCTGTGCGCTCTGCTGTTGTTATTTCCGTACAAGCTGGCAAAGATGATGTGCCAGCCCCAGGCAAGTTTATTGATAGCTGATGCGCCGGGCCCAGGCATTTACTTCGTAGGCTTGTTCCATGTCGTCTGCCATTTGTTTTGCATCACTGTAGCTGCTGTAGCGACCCACGTTTACTTTATACCAGATATCACCGGTTTCTTCATTTCCTTCCAGTTCAATAAACGCATTTTCAAAGCCCGATTCCCGCCATTCTTCTACAGTGCTTTCGGCCATAAAACGGTTGCGATGAGCCGCAATTTGTACCGTAAATGCTCCGGATTCATCAAAAAGATTGGTGTTGAGCTGCTGGCGGTCCCTTTCCGGTTCCGGTTCCGGTTCAGGCTCAGACTCTGGCTCTGGTTCGGGTTCGGGTTCTGACTCCGGCTCTGGTTCTGGCTCCGGCTCTGGCTCGGACTCAGAGGAAGTATCGTTGTTCTCGACCTGGGAGTCCTCGGGCGTTTCTTCGGTTTCCTCCGATTTACACGCCTGGAACACAACGAGACTGGAAAGCAGTGCAATAAGCAATATAAAAGCGGTGCTTTTCTGTAGAATTATCTGCATGGGATGTTAGAATTAAGAAATCAGTACGGTTACCACGGAAAGTAAGAATTGGAAACAGCTGCGGTTCATAAAAAGCTTTGCAAAACCGCTTATCAAAGCTTTTTACATGCTTTTAATTTAGCATAAGAAAGCAGATATCACAAAAGTAAAAAGCGATCAAAAACCTTATAGCCGGGCGGCGGAAGCCTATGCTATGATACAACAACAATGGCAATACACGACCCCGTTTAACTTCTGTATAATGTATAGCCTATATGATAAGAATAAAAGATAGGTATAATTCAAGAATTATTGAATTTCAAAAACATACTTTCTGTGCCATCCGGCCGGCATTAAGACATGTTTTGCTTTAAAGAACTTTTATACAGATAAGAGTCGTGTCGTCGGCCAGCTCATAGTTGCTGTAGTTTAAAATAAAGGCTTTGATCTCATTCGTGATTTGATGAGGCGTTTTCCGGTTTGTTTCCAGCTTTTCGAGGTAGGAGAGAATAAAATCGAAGTCGAGGCGCTTCCCTTCGGGATTTCGGGCTTCCGGAAGCCCGTCGGAGTAAAAAAACAGCAGATCATTGGGCTGAAGCTGCTTTTGTGCCGTGTTAAAAATGACATCCCGCCGCAAACCGAGCGGATATTTAGGTGGTTCTGCTTTGAGGAAACTGCAGACGTTTTCCCGCTTTAATACCGGCGGGCAGTGCCCGGCGCTGGCCCACTCAAGCACATGTGTGCGCGGGTTAAGGCGGCCGGTTTGGCAGGTTATGAACGTTTTATGATCTGTTTTCTGGCACAGCACCGGATTGATGTGCGTGAGGATTTCGGCCGGCGAATCCGTTTCCACGCGGCTGAGCAGCAGCCCGCTGGTAAAAATAGCGTTAAAGGCCGATTGCATAGCTTTACCGCTCACATCAGCAATAGAAAATGTGAGTACTGGCCCGGATGCTGGTTTTTGTGTTACCGTAAAATCATAAAAATCTCCGCCTACTTCGTAGGAAGGAATAAAAAACCCGGATATTTGCAGGCCTTCCAGCTCCGGCGCGCGGGCGGGCAGAAGCGAAAACTGGCTTTCTTTTGCAATGGCAAGCTCTTTTTCGGAGCGCAGCCGTTTATTAAGAATTTCCTCATATTCGGGGATAAAATCTTTGGCCGAGCGGATGCTGCTTCCGTAGATGAAGGCTACCATTCCGAAGGCAAAGGGGGTCATGATAAGGCCAAATATAAGCCAGGCCTGCAGTTGCATGAAGCTATCGGGGGCGGAAATATAAGGCATGAGCTTAAAGCCGGCCAGCAGCACAAACCACGACATGATGGCCGAAACAATCCCAAAATAGCGATAGGCCAGCACCAGCGGTACGGCAAGCGCAAGGTAGAGCAAAAATACCTGAAGCGCGCTGGCATCGGTTTCAAAAAAGCGCGATGTAATGAAAAACGAGCTGCCGGCAATCAGGATGGTACATAGAATACGAAGGGCTTCGCTGCGGGTAATAAGGGCTACAATGTTGTACATCAGCGCAACTTGTGCAATTACGAAAAGCATGGAATCCAGCCATGCGTTCAGGCCTACATGGGCGGCTGGCAGCATACTCGAAGGCGAAATATAGCTGAAAAAATTGCCGTCCGCTTGCATCATCACACTGTCGAAACTGTAAAATAATACCCCAAGTATTCCGAAATAGAACCCCGCAATGCCGTAGCCGGTAAGTACGCCGGCGCCGACTTCTTTTTTGAGCAGGTGCCCGCGCCAAACGGCATCAATAACCGGAATTTGCCCGCTC
>JBMCPG010000319.1:0-3054 GCA_048626035.1 Cyclonatronaceae bacterium | reverse complement strand
TTTATCGGAAGGGCCAGCCGAAAGCACAAAGAATAAAACCAGAAAAAAATAAAACAGGTAATTTAGCAGCCGGATGTTAGGCGGGTTCGCATTCATTCAGGCAGATGAAAGATGGGAGGAAGAGGCAATTAGGATGTTTTTTGCGGCAGGGCCGGGTTTTTTTTGATGATGCCGTAGCCAAATAGTACAAAACCAGTTATGAGCAGCACGGGCGAGACGTAGAGCGGAACGAAGCCATCAATAGAGTTGAACATGGCCATAAGCATGAGGCCGAATAAAACAGTAGCGCCGCCGCCAGCCATATATTTATAGTTCAGCGCGCCAAATACAGGTGGCTCTTTCGTTACGGTCTTTTTATTTGCTGAAGCTCTTTTGCGTCGCTGCTTTTTTGCCATAATTATTTAATTATATGGTAGTTGAGAATTACGATTTCGGAACAGGCATGCTTTCTTAACCACTGCCCGCTATGCTTGTTCCGACGCGGTTTTAATACGCCTGAATATTTGCCTAAATTTAAGCATCCTGAGCGGGTAAACGAAAACGGAAAACCCGGCGGCTGGCGTTGCCTTTGCGCTCTTAACCGCTTTCGGCCTGTTTCTTAAGGCTATAAGCGCCCGCGGAATGGAAATATACCGCGTATGTTATTTTATTATAAATAAGTTGGAATAGCATTTCTATTTGATAGCGAAACTCCTACTTTTGTGATCTGTTAGAAATTTTTAAATATAGATGTTTTTCATTCGCCATACCCGAGATATGAAATGAATATCATCTGCTTGCAAGAAAATAAGATTCAACGACTTAAATTAAGCTGAATGAAATATAAACGGTTACTCTTTGTTCTTCTGTTTACCCTTTTCTTATATGATGTTTCGGAAGCACAACAGGTGTTTGAGCGCCGTGCCGTGGAAGTTAGTAACCTGGGCATCTCTTACACCAACGTGGGTACCATTGGCCGCCCTAACGTGCGCAACCAGCCGGTAGGCCTGCCGAGCATGGAATTTCCAAAAGGCTCGGGCACCGAGCATTTGTTCGAGGCCGGTTTCTGGATGGGCGCACAGGTAGATGGAACCACCAGAGTTACGACCTCTTCGGTTACCAACGCTTCCGGCTACAGCGAAACCGCCAGCGGATTTGAAATTACCAATGATGGCTCGGTGTTCATAGAACGTTCTTCGCTCGAAGATAGCGAGAGCTTTAATCCTTCGGCCGTCAGCCATGAGGATTTGGTGGTGGATTTTTCCGACCGGCGTACCTTCCGCGGGAGCCAGCCGGTGCCGGGGCACGAAAATCCCCTGTATGCCGATATTACCATGGAAAGCTACAACTGGAATTTCGCCTTCACCGAAGGCATCAGCATTGTGCGCTACGATATTACCAACAACAGCCAGCTCTGGTCGAGCAGTGAAGACGGCTTTGTATGGGAAGATTTTTACTTCAGCATCTACTCCGATATGGTAGTGCGGAATGTGAACACGACTATTGAAACCGGCGGGGCGTTTTTCTCACGCAATGGCGTGGGCTGGATCGATGATTATTACGCCCTTTATGTTTTTGACCGGGGCTCTTCCGACACGCCTCGCATCAATACATACGCGGCCAATACTATTCTGGGTACCGAGTACCGCGGGCTGGATTTTCATCCCCGAAACGCCGAACGTGTGGAGCAAGAAGGATTTGAAGCACCGCAGGTTACGCCCGATTTCTGGCTCTTCGGCGCCGGAACCGGCGACCTGAACCGGCCGGGTACCGATACCGACCGCTACGAGCGTCAAACTACCATCTGGCCGCTGGAGCAGTACCGCGAGCAATTGCGCAACGATGGCTTCGACGGAAACGGAAACTACATTCAGCTCAATACCATCGGCCCGTTTCCTGAAGTGCAGCCCGGCGAAACCGTGAGCGTGTATATCGCCTTTGTAACCGCCCTGATGCCCGAAGAATTTCAGGACAGACTGCCCTCTGAGTTTGACGACGTAGATGTATATGATAATGAAGACACCCGCGCCGAACTCGTCGAAAGCCTTGACTGGGCCTTCCGCCTGTTCGACGGGCAGGAAAATGAAGACGGCAGCCGCACCCGTTTCCGCGTTCCGGAACCGCCAAACGCACCCCGCATACGCGTTGAGCTGGATGCCGGCGTGGCCAGCGTCTATTGGGATGACCGCGCCGAGCGCTCCGTAGATCCCGTTTCGGGAGAGGAAGATTTTGCCGGCTACCGCGTGTATCGCTCCGAGCTGGGAGATGATCTCGATGGCACTATTTCAACTTCGGCGCAAATGCTGCGCGAATGGGACAGCCCCGAATCGGAGGTAGGCTTCAACACCGGTTTCGAGGAAGTGCGCCTGGATGAGCCCGTTACCTTTGAAGGCGATGATACCGAATATACCTATCGCTACGACGTGAGCGGCATGCTCAGCGGTTGGCAATATTTGTTTGCCGTAACGGCTTTTGATGAGGGCGACGGCCAGAACGATCCGCTGGAGAGTTCCATAAATGCCAACGCCGTGCGCGTGTTTCCCGGCACCGGCCCCAACGAAAATTTCGACAGCGATGCCGAACAGTATTCGGTGGGCGTATATCCGAACCCCTACCGCGTAAATGCCGCATGGGACGGCGGCACGCCCTTTACCCGAAAGCTGATGTTTTACAATCTGCCCGAAAGCGCCCAGATCCGCGTCTGTACCCTGGCCGGTGAAATCGTGGCCGAAATGGATCATGATGCCGAAACCTATACCGGCGATACCCGCTGGTTTGGCGATCTGAGCGACGACAACCGCATTATGCCCGGCGGCGAACACGCCTGGGATTTGCTTTCCGAGGCCAATCAAAATCTCACAACCGGCCTGTATCTCTACACCGTGAAGGATAACGACTCCGGTCACGTGCAGCGCGGCCGCTTTGCCATCATCAAATAAAGTTGTAAAGAATGATGGCTTTCATCCCATGTTCATGCGCTTCAATCTTGCAACACCTGCCGGCGGCTTTTTACCGGGCCGGCGGCAGCTTTCACCAATGCTACATCACCCTCATCTCAAACCCTACCTCATGATG
>JBMCPG010000318.1:0-3055 GCA_048626035.1 Cyclonatronaceae bacterium | reverse complement strand
TTGGCACCTCGATGTCGGCTCATCGCATCCTGGGGCTGGAGAAGGTCCCAAGGGTATGGCTGTTCGCCATTTAAAGCGGTACGCGAGCTGGGTTCAGAACGTCGTGAGACAGTTCGGTCTCTATCTACTGCGGGCCAAGGAATAGTGCGGAGCCCTGCCTCTAGTACGAGAGGACCGGGGTGGACGAACCGCTGGTGTACCTGTTGTCACGCCCGTGGCACCGCAGGGTAGCTATGTTCGGAAGGGATAAGCCGCTGAACGCATCTAAGCGCGAAGCCCGCTCCAAGACTTCTATTCCCCTAAGGAGCCTGGCAGACGACCAGGTCGATAGGCGGTAGGTGTACCGGCAGTAATGCCCTCAGCCGAGCCGTACTAATCCTCCTTTCGACTTCTTTTCTACACAGCATCAACGCTTCGCCCCGGCGGCGAAACGAAGTTCTATTGGCTTCATCATGCCTTTTATATCCGGCCTTCGGGCCATTATCTGCGCCTCGTACGTCATCTTTTTTTTTGATGAGGTAGTTATAGCGAGAAGGTTCCACCCGTTCCCATCCCGAACACGGCCGTTAAGCTTCTCAGCGCCGATGGTACTGCTTAGGCGGGAGAGTAGGTCGCCGCCTCATCTTTTTTATTGCCCCCCAAAGCCCGACGCGCCCCGCGCCTCGGGCTTTTTTTATGCCCGCTTGAGTAGTTGCTTACTATTGATAACTACCGTAAATTTAAGGCTTGCTAAATTCTTAGTTCATGCCGTCCGCAGAATCAAATTCCGGACAGATAGCAAAACTATATTATGTTTCCATCTCAGGCGACATCCCGGTTAGAAACCGGAATACATCACACTTATTTATAACGATAAACTTTAGGTTCAGGACTTATATATGGATATGCCTATCCGTAATATCGCCATTATCGCACACGTGGACCATGGCAAAACAACCCTTGTAGATGAAATGCTTCAGCAAAGCGGTACTTTCCAGCAGCATCAGGAAGTCGCCGAACGGGTTATGGATTCCTCCGATCTGGAGCGCGAGCGTGGCATCACCATTATGGCTAAAAATACGGCCGTAAGCTGGAAAGGAACCAAAATTAATATTGTTGATACTCCGGGACACGCCGATTTTGGCGGCGAGGTAGAGCGCATTCTTAAAATGGTTAATGGCGTTATTTTGCTGGTCGATGCCGCCGAGGGGCCGCTGCCCCAAACGCGGTTTGTATTGCGTAAATCCCTGGCGCTGGGCTATCAGCCTATCGTACTTATCAATAAAATTGACCGTCAGGATGCCCGCCCCGATGCCGTCCTCGATGAAGTCTTTGATCTTTTTGTGAATCTGGGTGCCACCGACGAGCAGCTCGATTTTCCGGTTCTGTATGCTATTGGCATACAGGGCATCAGTAAGCATAATCTTGAGGATGAAAGCGAAGACCTCAGCAGCCTTTTTGATACCATTCTTGAGCATGTCCCCGCTCCGGTTACCGATTTTGAAGCACCTTATAAAATGCTGATCAGTAACGTCGAATGGAATGATTATGTGGGGCGTATTGCCGTCGGAAGGGTAGAACAGGGCGTGGTAAAGAAGGGGCAGACCGTGAGCCTGCTGTCTAATAAGGGCGATGTAAAGCAAAAGGGCCGCGTAACGAAGCTCTTTACCTACATGGGACTCGAGAAAATTGCGGTCGATGAGGGCCGTGCCGGCGATATAATCGCCCTGGCCGGGTACGAGGAAATTACGATCGGGGATACCATGACCGATGAGGCCGACCTCACGCCTTTGCCATATTATGACATTGATCAACCTACGATTGCGATGTTTTTCCGGGTAAATGATTCGCCTTTTGCAGGCCTGGAGGGCAAATACGTTACGTCCAATATGATGCGCGACCGCCTTATTAAGGAGCTGCGTACCAATGTTTCGCTCAAGGTTTCTCCGACCGAAAGCCCGGATGTGTATAAAGTGGCCGGCCGTGGAGAGCTGCAGCTTGCCATCCTTATCGAAAGCATGCGCCGGGAAGGGTATGAGTTTGCCGTAAGCCGGCCCGAAGTAGTGCTGAAAGAAGAAAGCGGGCAGGTGTATGAGCCTATCGAAGAAGTGATCATTAATGTTCCGGAAGAGTTTTCGAGCCGCGTTATAGAAATATTGATGCAGCGCAAAGGCAGCATGGAGTCTATGGGGCAGGAGCTGGAGAATGTGCGCATTAGTTTTAAAGTGCCTTCCCGCGGACTTATCGGCTTTCGTAGCGATGTGCTTACCGAAACCAAGGGAACAGCCCTTATCCATCAGCAGTTTTATGATTATGAGCCGTTTAAAGGCGAAATGCAGGGCCGGCCGTTTGGCTCTATTATTGCCCTGGAAAAAGGGATGGTTACCGCCTATGCCCTCGAAGGGCTGCAGGATCGCGGGCGCTTTTTCGTAAAGCCGGGCGATAACGTATATGCCGGACAGGTGGTGGGCGCTAACGCCCGCCTGGGCGATCTGGTGGTGAATGTGGTGAAGAAGAAGAATCTTACCAATCACCGGGCCTCCCAAACCAGTGATGCCGTAAAACTGGATACGGCTACGAGCATGAGCCTCGAGGAATGTCTGGAATATGTAGAGGATGATGAGCTGCTGGAGGTTACCCCCGAGAGCATCCGCATTCGTAAAAAGTATCTGGACGAGAACGAGCGGAAACGCCATCAAAACCAGGCGCTCAAGCAAAAAATGAGCTGAGGCCTGTTTGGCGCAGCTCACCGCACGAAATTGGTAAGCACGGCTTTGCTATAGGCAGGGTCGTGCTTTTTTTTTAGGGTGATGGCATCCGGAGCGGCGGCCGAAAGAAAGCAGCTTCACATCATGTGGTAAAAATCTTTCCGCTCGCTCAGGTAGCGGTGCAGGTATTTTTTCAGCGGCTGATGCTCCTTCTGTTCCAGCTTCGGATCCTCGCTGAGCAGGCGCTGGGCCTCCTTGCGGGCGACTTCGAGCAGCCCTTCATCACGTAAAATATCGGCAAACTTGAAATCAGGAAGCCCGCTTTGCTTGGTTCCTAAAAAGTCTCCGGGGCCGCGTAATTTCAGGTC
>JBMCPG010000317.1:0-3060 GCA_048626035.1 Cyclonatronaceae bacterium | reverse complement strand
AGCCAGGCCGCTCATCCGCGTGATGCCGCGCTGCACCGGCGTTGCGGGAAACCCGGGCGGCTCGGCAATACGATGATGCAATTCTTCGGTAATTTCGGTAATGCTCAGTCCGGCATCTTTGAGCAACTGGGCAAGGCCACGCAGCGCGGGGGCAAGTTGCGGGAAATCATCTTTCTTCATAAAGTGGAAAATAGCGTAAAAAGCGTTTCGGAAAAATTCCGGAAGCGCAAAGCACAGTTGCCTTTCATCAAAGGGAAGCGCATCTTTGCGCGTCCCGTTCGTTTTTATATTCACATTCCAGCCGTTTTTCTCATGTCCGATTTCCGACCCGGGCGCTACCATCATGTATTCCCGCACGTAGCCGAAGGCAGTATTTATATGAATCACGCCGCGCTCGGGCCGATTCCAACGGTGGTGATGCAGGCCGTGCGCCGGGCGCTGGAAAACCGGCAGACCGGCGCTATCGACTCCTTCGAACAGGAGCTGCCGGTGCTCAGCGAAACCCGGGAACAGCTCAGCCGCTTAATTGGCGCGGAGGGCGGCCATCAGATTGCCTATATGCACAACACCACCACCGCGCTGAATATGATTGCCGGCGGGCTGGATTTTTCGGAAGGCGACGAAGTGTTACTTTTTGAAGAGGAATTTCCCAGCAACGTTTATCCCTGGCTCACGCAAAGGCGGCGGGGGCTGCGGCCGCGCTTTATTCCATCGCAACACGGCGGCTTTTCCCTCGATGATATTGCCGCCCGCATCACGCCAAAAACCCGGGTGCTGGCCCTCAGCGCGGTGCAATTTCTGAGCGGTTTCCGCGCGCCGCTGCCCGAAATCTGCGAATTATGCCATCAGCACGGGGTTTTGGTCGTTGCCGACGGCATTCAGGCCAGCGGCATTGCGCCTGTTAACGTGGCCCGAAGCGGGGTAGATGCCTACTGCTCGGGCGCCCACAAATGGCTGCTTTCGCCGCAGGGCATCGGGTTTATGTACCTGAATGATGGGCTGCGGGACCGGCTTCAGCTTACCGGCAAAGGCTGGCTTTCGGTAGAAGACATTTGGGATTTATTTAATTTTGAGCAGGAAAATTATGCCGATATGAAGCGTTTTGAAGGCGGCACTTACAATATTCCGGCCGTCTTCGGGCTCAACCAAAGCCTGAAACTACTGGATGAAATCGGCATTGCGCGCATCCGGCGGCACGTGCTGGGGCTGCATCACATCATCGAAAAACCGCTGCGGGAGGCCGGCTGCCGGCTCTACGGAAGCGAGGATGATGCGTTCCGGGCGGGCATCATCACCTTTGATTTGCCGGAATCCGTAGCCGTAGATGAGGTGCAGCGGGCCTTGGAGCGGGAGCGGGTTTATGCCTCGGTACGCAACCAAAAGCTGCGGTTTTCGCCCTTTTTCTACACCACGGCCGATCAGGCGGAACGCGCTGCCAGCGCCGTGCTGGAAGTCCTCAACAAATCTTGAACCTGGCTTGGGATGCCATCACCCTGCTTCTGGTTCCATATTTTTACGTAGAATTGCTATACGCTTTTTGCTGCGATGTTCGATTTCATAGCCATATTCTGAAGCGATAAAGTCTATTGTTTTGTGATGATAGAACACGCAATGGGCCGGATCACGAAAATAGTAATCGTTGAGGAAGTCGGTTTTTTGCTGCCAGAAGAGCGTCATAATAATGAGCAGGCCGCCGGGTTTGAGCAGGCTCCCGAGCGTTTGCAGCTCCTCATGCGGAGCAAAAAAATGCTCGAAGCATTCGGTCGCAAAAATGAAATCATGCGGGCCGGGCGGCAGTTTTCGGCGGAAAAACGGATCATAATTCTGGCATCTAAAGCCCTCGCGCTCCACTAAAATGCTGAGCGTGGGGCTGGGGCCGCAGCCATAATCGAGGCCGGCATTACCGGGCTGAAGCAGCGGAATGGAGGGTGTTACGGCCTGCATCAAAAAACGCACGTAGCCGGGATACTGAATGCCGTTATTGTGCTCTTCGTAGCGGGCTTTTTCGGCATCCGGCGGCAGATATTGCGCCGGCGGAATAAAAATAAGCTCACAATTGGCGCAGTGATAATAGTCGCGGTCGTCTTGTCCGGGAACGGGGGTGAAGTTTTCTGCAGCCTTGCAAAGCGGGCAGTATAGCGCGCTACTCTGATCTGAAATCATGCCATATAATACGGTCGTGTTGTTGCTTGTTAAGGATAAAAAAAGAATAAAAACGAATAGATTTCAGAAGTAAACACCGACCTTTAGGGCGGGCTTAGCTTATAGAATAAAAGGGCGGCGAGAAAATCAAATATTTGTACCTTTCATAGGAGATAAGGGACTCAAAATATAGCCAAAACCCTTTAGAGCCACCCATGATGCTAAAATATAAACGGCTGGCAAAGCGGCCGGCAGCAGAATTATGTTGAGACTCCCATTCTCCAACAAAGTTTTAACCCTTTTTTAATGATGTCAGCTTCCGGCAAAACCCAGGAATGTCCGTCTTGCGCAATGCACGTAGATGCCAAAGCCGAAACCTGCCCCATTTGCGGATATGAATTTCCCCGGCAGAAAAAGAGCACTGTTATAGGCGTGTGGCTGCTTATTTTTTTGATGCTTGCGTGGGTGTTCCTTTAAAACCGTTTGGGAATAAAAAAAACGGTTGGGACAAAGTCTGACTTGCCCAACCGTTTTTATTCATTTCTTAGATCTCAAATAGCCAATCATGGCAAAAGTGCGTGCTCATCGAAGCGGCGGAAGATAGGATCTTCGCTGGCAAAGGCCGCCATTTTATCGTAGGTTTCGTAGCGTTTCATGATCTGTTCAACGTAGTTTACCGGCTCGGTACCGCGCACAAAGCCGTGGCGGGCATTGCGAAAGTAGCGGGGCTGCATGAGCAGCAGCAGCGATTCGGCCACATGATCCCAGTTATTCGGGTCGCGATTGCGATCCATGGTGAGGCGGCGGGCATCAGCCATGTGCCCCATGCCAGCGTTGTAGGTAGCCAGGGCAAAGGAAATCTGGCTGACCGAGTCCATGTAGGCGTAATGATACATGTGCTCTTTAAGGTAGCGCACG
>JBMCPG010000316.1:0-3064 GCA_048626035.1 Cyclonatronaceae bacterium | reverse complement strand
TTTCCAGCAGCACCACATCGCCCGGCTTTTTATGCGTATTCAAATAATCGCGGGCTTCATAGAAAGAGGAAAACACCTGAATTTGCGCCTCAGGGTAGCCAGCCTCGCGCAAGCCTTCCTGAATCGGCCGGGTGCGCTCCGGGCCGACTAAAAACACGGCATCGATGCCCGAGTGGCCAATATGCCGGCCGAGGGCACGGTTTTCGGCTTCTTCTTCGGCTCCCAGCTCTACCATGCCCGGAGTAATAATGATACGGCGGCCGCTATCAAAACGCGCAAGCACATCCACGGCGTTGCGTGCGCCAACGGGGTTGGAGTTGAAGGCATCATCAATAATGGTGATATCGCCGGCGGGTTTGAGCTCCAGTCGATGCTCCACCGGCTCGATGCGTGTGGCGGCCAGAGCCATAGTGCTGAGCCGCAGCCCGAAATGCCGGCCCACGGCCAGGCCGAACAGCAGGTTCTGCACGCTGTGCCCGCCCAGCAGACGGGTGCGGATTTCCGCCGTTTCCCCTTCCGGCGTGCTCACCTGAAACCGGCTGCCTTCATGATCATACCCGACTTCACTAAGCTCGAAAATACCCGTTTTAAGCCCGGCTTTGATCACTGATACGTCCTCACGCAGCGGCATGTTCATCACCCGTTCGTCGTCGGAGTTGAGCACGGCCGTGCCGCCTTCCCGCAAGCCCTGAAGAATTTCGCCTTTGGTTTTGGCAATATTTTCGACCGAGCCAAAGGTCTCCAGATGCGCCTTTCCGACAATGGTAACTACCGATACATCCGGAGTGGCGATGCGGCAGAGTTCGGCAATATTGCCCTTGTAGCGCGCACCCATCTCCAGAATCAGAATTTGATGATGCGACTGCAGATCGTTGTTAATCACTTTACAGATGCCCATGGGCGTATTAAAACTGCCGGGGGTGTAGCACACGCTGAAGCGCTCTTCCAGTATCGTTTTAAGAATAAATTTGACGGAGGTTTTTCCGTAGCTGCCGGTGATGGCAATAATCTTCAGATCCGGCATCCGGGCAATTTTCTGCCGGGCCTGCCGCTTAAATCCTTCCTGAATGCGGCGTTCAACCGGCCGGGTAATAAAACCGGCCAGTAGTACCAGCAGCGGCATGAGCATATCGGCCAGCAGCCAGAACAGCGCCATAATGGTGATGTCGGGCAGCAGCACACGCAGCTGCATCCCGATATAAATGCCCGCTCCGGCCAGGGCCATATACAGCACGATCAGCACCGCAAGCTGCCGGTTTAAACGAGGCGTAAACACCAGCGGTTTCTTAGGTTTTTCGCGATTCATATAGCCAACGGGCAAAAAAAACACGAAGCCAAAAATAGATACCAACAGCGTAAAAGCCGTTTCGGTGAGCCACTCATCGGCCAGGCCGAGCAAAAACAGCGGCACTACAAATAAATGAGCCTTAGAAACAAATGCGGCGAGCTGCTGCCCGAAAATATGCTGGGAATATTCGTTTGGCTTATATCCTTTTTGCTGAAACTGATGCAGGAAAAGCAGTCCGCGCGTGTAGCTGTGGCGCAGTACGGCGGCAAAAAAGAATAGGACAAGGAGCTCAACAAAAAACAGGTAGGCCAAGGATCAGGAAAAAATAAATAGGTGAAAAGCAAACATACATACGTCTTAAATATACGGCTTAACCGGCTGAAAAGCTCTTTAGCGTGCGCTGCGTTTAAACTCTGCAAAACCCAGAATAAATAAAATAGCCCCGGCGGCAATAAAACCCATTGCGATCATATCAGACATGGTAACGCCATCATGAACGGAATAGCTGAGCAGCGTAGGGCCTTTAAGCCAGCCGGGCAATTCCACGATAATAAGCCCGGCGGCCACAAAAATAAGAAGCAGACCCGTAATAACATTCAGCACGGCCGTAAAGGTTCGGCGTTTGCGGCGCACACGAAGGGCATCATCGCTGTTAAGCCGGGCATTTTCGAGCAGGCGCAGCACCTCGTCGAGCACTTCCTCGTTGGGCTGTCCGCCTTTTTTCCGGGCCTCAATTTTCTCGCTCAATTCTTTAAAACGCTCTTCGGGAGGGATGGCATCGGGCGTTTCGCCGGCCGGCGGGGAGGAAAAACCCGGAGCTTCAGAAGCCTCGCTTTCCGCATTTGCCGATAGATCATCGCTGGTAAAATAGTTTTCTTCGAGCAGGCGAAGCGCCTCATCAACGGCTTGGTCCCGGCTCTGGTTGCGATTAAGCTTAAGTTTGAATGCGTCAAAGTTTTGGGCTTTACGTGCCATAGGATGAAAGTTAGGCGAAGTAGCGTGCGCCCGCTGGTACATACGGCGCCTTTCACGAGTAGAAAGATTAAAAAAATATGATAATGAATTAAGACATCATAATAAATTAGCGTGCTTGTATTCGCCATCTTATTTTGCATATTAACTCAACTACAACAAAAAAAGCGCTTTATTTAAATAATTGCTACGTATCCAGCCTTTATACAGCTTCTGAATTCATGGACTCTTCTCCTGAACCGCCCCCGGCCGGCCTCACCAAGCTTCCGATTGTAATGATAAGCATGTCCCGCTGGGATGGCGACTTTTCGTCGGCGGCCTGGTCGCTGGCCAAAACGTTTGCCCGGACCCGGCCGGTGCTCTACGTCGATTACCCCTATACACTCACCGATATTGTGCGCGAGCGCAAAGATGAGCGGGTGAAGCGCCGCCGCCAGAGCTTGCTATGGCGCAAGCAGCCGCTGCTTAAGCTTGAGCATTTCGGCGGGCAGCTGTACGGGCTTACGCCGCCAGCGATGCTGCCGGCCATGCGCCTTAGGCCCGGCCCGGTGTACCAGGCCCTGCATCAGTATAACGATCGCCTGATGGCCCGGAGCATTCAGCAAGGGCTGGCCGAGCTGGGGCATGATGATTTCATCTTCTTCAATTCGTTTAATCCACTCTACCTGACCTCCCTGCCCGCCGGCTTCCGCCCGCGGTTGTTTTTGTACCAGTCGCGCGATAATTTGCGAGCGCTGGAGCCCTATTTACGCAAACACGGGGAGGCCGGCGAAAGACAAGCCATCCGCAACGCCGATTTCAGCT
>JBMCPG010000315.1:0-3100 GCA_048626035.1 Cyclonatronaceae bacterium | reverse complement strand
TAGCTGCGCATGCCGTCGAAACCGCCGATATAATCCAGAAAGAAATATTCGTCGGGATCATCAAAATAGGAAAATAGCCGGGTACGAAACTGGAATATTTTGTTGAACGGCCCCATAAATCCGTAGCGTGCATCCAGCTCGGCCGAATGGTTCTGGAAATTGCTGTAAACCGGCACCAGCGTGCCATCCCGGATTTCGTAACTATCCAGCA
Source organism: Cyclonatronaceae bacterium (assembly GCA_048626035.1). Classification (GTDB taxonomy): domain Bacteria; phylum Bacteroidota; class Rhodothermia; order Balneolales; family Cyclonatronaceae; genus Cyclonatronum. The sequence continues at coordinate 2,889 of JBMCPG010000315.1, read as the reverse complement.
GGCGGCTGGGCTCGAAGCTGTAGCGCAGGTTGCCACGAAAGCCCAGCGGAGCAATGTCGCCATGGCGGTAGGGTAAATATGCATCTACGACATAAGCCGCCGTGAGGGTGTTTCCGATGAAATAGCGCGAGGTAGAACCCGGCACAAAATCGTTGAATTCTTCCGAAAAGAACGAGTCGGTGGAAACGCGGTAGGGCGAGTGGCGGTAGCCCAGTTCAATAAGGCTGTAGCGATTGAGCTTGCTGTAAATATTTACTTCGGCCTGCCAGATATCATAGGCGATATCCACAAAGTTGCTTTCGGGCAGGCACGCGGTGCAGGGAAATTCTTCGACTTCCAGGCCGTCGGCAACGTTCCGGCGCAGGTTGTAAAAACCCAGCTCTATGGTGGGCGACCAGTAGCGCTCAATAAATGGCAGGCCGCGATATTCGGCAATCAGGAATAAATCCCGGTCGAGATCAACCAGCCGGCCCGGACTAAAGAAATCATTGATGGTATCCGCATCCCGCGAGCCGAAGCCCACCAGCGCCCCGCCGAACAGCGAAAGCCGGTCCAGTACTTCCCGGGATGTTGCATAAAAGCCGAATTTGACGTCCCGCAGAATGTTGCGGCCCAGATCCCCGAAATTACCGGCCTTCAGCAGCGAGCCATTGCTGCCGAATTCCTGGGAATAGTTGTCAAAACGGACGGTTGGCAGAAAGCTGAAATCGATGAAGGTATCTTCATAGGCCGAGAACTGCCGGGCATCATCCTGCCCGCGGGTTTGCAGCTCAAAATCGTAGGATGATGTGTCGGCGATGGCGTAAATATCGCTGCTGAAGGGTTGCACGTCCATATCATCGAAGCGGTTCAGCGGGTGATCATCGAGATCATAGGAAGGCTGCGGATTTGCTTCCGGCCCCGGGCGGATGGCCAGGCCGTTCTGTTGGGCATGGGTGATTAATTCATTGATTTCTGCCCGGCGTATTTTATAGCCATCAGCGGTATATTCGGCATACAAAAGCTGTCCTTCATCATTTACGCTGGGCATAAACGCGCCGCCGGTTACGTCGGTAAGCTGCTGTGTTCCCCGATCGGGCGACTCAAAATCGTAGCGGTAAATATCAAATTTCCCGTCGATATCGGCCGAGAAATACATATAGCGGCCGTCGGGCGAGAGCGCCGGATCGCGATAATCGTGCTTGGGGTGCATAAACAGGATGTCCCACTCCTCGGGGGCATCTAAGGGAATGGAAATGATGTTACGGCCTTTTTGGGCGGCCATGGCCACGTAAATCGTCTGGCCGTCGGGCGACCATACCGGGCGGTAGAGCTGCTGGCTTTGGTCAAAATTGGTGAGCCGCTCGTATTCGCCGGTTTCCGGATCCATCAGCACAATGTTGAGCGTGCCGTCGTCGTAGCCGACCGCCATGAGTTGTTCTCCGTCGGGCGACCAGGCTGGATCGCTGATGCGCGCGCTTTCGGTGAGCTGCCGGCTTTCTTCGGTTTCGCGATCATAGATGTAAATATCGTTGTACGTTTCGCCGTATTTGTTTTTTTCGATCTTGTTGTAGGCAATCGTTTTCCCATCGGGCGAGAATGAATAACCGCTTCCGATACGGCTGATCAGCGGGGTGGAATTCATGCCGCAGCTGTGCCGGAAACTGCCTTCTCCGCCGCTACCCGCCGGCGACTCGCCTACATCACCGGCATCTAAAACAGAATTAGCCTCGCCGTCTTCATCCGTAATGACCAGCTGCGTTCGGGCAAAATCGTAGTACATACTGCTCAAAAACGCAATCTGTCCGTCGGGCGTGAAGGCTGGCTCTATGTTCAGAAAGCCGATATCATGAATGCGATCGGCTTCAAACGGCGTAATATTGGCGGCGTAGGTTTCGTAGGTGGTGCGCAGGCTGTCGGCCCAGTCATCATAAATTTGCTCGCCTTCCACGCCGGTGCTGCGCTTCATCGCGGTGCGGATGTCGTTGGTGTCCTGCAATTCCCGGGTAATATCGGCAATGCTTTGTTCGCCAAAGCGGTTCGCCAGATATTTTGTAAGCGCGAAGCCATGGTTATAGGCCATTTCCCGCTCGATGCTATTTTTAGACGAAAAATGCCCCATTTCAACCAAACCGGGTAAATTATCGGCGAGCACGTTGGTGCGCAAAATCATGTCCCGGTGGGTATCCCAGTAGTCGTAGTGCAGGTGCTGCCGGTTGAACTGCGCCGTGCCTTCGGCAAACCAGGCGGGCACGCTTACCGCTGGAACCGGAAAGGTGATGATGCCCGAGGGATAGCCGTAGAGTACGTCGGGCCGGCGGACATCTTCGTAGGAAAGCCACTGCAAATAGGTGATGGGAAAGCGCCTGCTCCGGTTCATGGAGGCCTGAATCTGCACAATATGCGTGAATTCGTGGGTAATTACATCACGCAACCAGTTGTTGGTGCCGCGAAACGGGGTGTTCAGGGAAGGAAGCCAGATCTCGATTTTATTGTCAAAGAAATAGGCCGCGCCGTTGGCGTAGTCTTCGCGGTCAATCAGCACAATGCTGATGGGCACGTCCGGCTCGTAATCGTAGAGTTCGGTAACTTCGCTCCAGACTTCTTCGGAGATGCGCGAGATCACCCGGGCCGGGCGGTCGTTGCCTTCCTGAAAATGCACCAGAAAATGATCACTGCTCACGGTGTACCAGTCCAGATGATTCTGCGGGTAAGACAAAAACTGTGGACGTTGCTGGGCTTCGAGTCCAGCGGGTTGCACCAGCAAAAACGCCGTGCCGAGCATAATCAGGCCAAGCAGGAGAAGGGGCTTCCGGATAAAAAAAGTGTACATCGGGGTAAAGCTCATGCCGCAGAAAATAATGGAGAATAAGTTAGGGTGATGGCTCAGCGAACGATGGCGATTTTGAT
>JBMCPG010000314.1:0-3103 GCA_048626035.1 Cyclonatronaceae bacterium | reverse complement strand
TGATTGTAATCGTCCAATAGATATTTCTTCAGTCCTGTTTTTATAATTTAATTTCACAGTATTCGAAGTCACGATTCCAAATGAGTTCTTGAAAACTACTTCTCTATTATTATTTCCCATAGTATTGTAAATTAAATATTTATGGCTATTATTTTATAGATCATCAGTTTCTACGTCGTATATTCGGCGTTAATACGTATGTATTCGTAGCTCAGATCACAGCCCCAGCCCTTGGACGTCGCCACCCCCTGATGCAGATCTATGATGATACGCAGCTCGGTAGAGCGCATCATCTTTTTTAAATCCATCAGGTTTACCCGAAGCGGCTGCCCGTTCTCAAGCAGCTTCATGCCATCGCCGGTGCCGACGTACAGGTCAATTTTTTCAGGATCAAAGTCCACGCCCGCTCGTCCTGCTGCGGCAATGATGCGACCCCAGTTGGGATCCCGACCGAACATGGCCGTTTTGATGAGCGACGAGTCGGAAATCGTGCGGATGATCTGACGCGCATCTTCGATGTTTTTCGCGCCGTTTACAACATATTCAATCATTTTGGACGCACCTTCGCCGTCGGAGACAATCATTTTGGCCAGATGTTCGCACAGCGTATAGAGATGATGCTTGAACTTTTCGTAATCCTCGCCTTCTTCCTCAATGCGCGGATTCCCGGCTTCGCCATTCGACAAAATACTGACCATATCGTTGGTGGAGGTGTCGCCATCGACAGTAATCATATTGAAGGTGTCGTCAACCACTTCCTTTAAAGCCTTGTCCAGCAGCGGCGGGGCAATGTCGGCATCACACATAATGAAGCCCAGCATAGTGCCCATATTCGGATGAATCATGCCGGAGCCTTTGGCGATCGCCCCCATATTGATTTTCTTCCCGCCCAGCTCGAAGGAGACAAAGCCCTCTTTCGGGAAGGTGTCGGTCGTCAGAATGGAAGACGCCAGCAGGGAGCCGGAAACCCGCCGGGAAGTAAGTTTTTTGGCATTTTCGCGAATACCGGTAACGACTTTTTCGGTGGGAAACGTCCGCCCGATTACGCCGGTGGAGGCCACCAGAATTTGCTCGCGCGGAATATCGAACTCCTTGGACATGGCCGCAATCATGGCCTGCGCGCCGAGATAGCCCTGCTGCCCGGTACAGGCATTGGCATTGCCGGAATTCACCACAATGGCCCGGATAATGCCTTTTTTTACGTGCGCTTTACTTATTTTAATAGGTTCGGCAATCACCACATTTTTGGTAAAAACGGCGGCGGCAGATGCCGGTTTGTCGGAAAGAATGATGCCGAGGTCGCGGCGCTTGCTTTTTACGCCCGTATGAGCGCCCCAGTATTTGAATCCTCGTACATCGGTAATGTTCTGCATAGCTTTAGCTTAATGAGCTTTAAAAACGTAAACCTTAATTTGAAGGTAATTTATGATGAAATGGCCGCAGCTTCTACATAAAAAGCGACATCATTTTATAGCAGGCATCAAAATAATAAAATCGCCGCGCAACGAGCAGAAAATTTTAAATTAATGTAAAAAATGAATGAACTGCATCAAACGCCTGCCCAAAGATTCATCAGGGACTTACCGGCGAATGAAACAACCCGGTGGTTTCGTCCAGGCCGTGCAGCACGTTCAGGTTTTGGATGGCCTGCCCCGCCGCGCCTTTCACCAGGTTATCGATGGCGCTGATGGTGATGATGCGATTGGTGCGCTCATCATAGGTTGCAAAAATATCACAGAAATTTGTGGCCCGGACATAGCGAAGCTGCGGCGAATGGTCGCGCAGGCGGATAAACGGCTCGTTTCCATAGTAGGATGCGAATACCTCCTCCACCTGTTTCGCGTCCACGCCGGGTTTGGCCACGCTGTAGGTATCGGTGAGGATGCCGCGATTGACCGGCAGTAAATGCGGACTAAACTGCACCATGGGCGCATCAACGCCCAGGCGCGCAATGCTGAGCTCGATTTCCGGCGTGTGCCGGTGCGTTTTGATGCCGTAGGCGCTGAAATTATCGGAGGCGTGCGGAAAGTGCGTGTTGTCTTTAGCCGATGCGCCCGCGCCCGTAACGCCGCTTTTGGCATCCACGACAATGCTGCCCGGCTCTACCAGGCCTTCTTTCACCAGCGGGGCCAGCGGCAGAATGGCCGAAGTCGGGAAACAGCCGGGATTGGCCACCAGCGAAGCCCCTTTAATCTGATCGCGAAACAGTTCCGGCAGGCCGTACGCCGCTTTTCCGATGCCTTGTGGCCAGGCGTGCGTAACATCATACCATTTTTCATAGACGGCCACATCCGGCAGGCGGAAGTCGCCCGAAAGGTCGATAACCGAACACGGCAGCGGACTGTGCTCGGCCACAAACTTCATGGAAACGCGGTGCGGCAGCGCCAGAAAAAGCGTATCAATCTGGCTTAAATCAACTTCTTTAAGCGATTGCAGCTTTAAATCGGTGATGCCCTGTAGCTGCGGATGAATGTCGGTGATGGGCTTGCCGGCGTTGCGCTCGGAAGTTACCGCCTTCAGACTTACCTCAGGATGAAGATGCAGCAGACGAATGAGTTCGGAACCGGTGTAGCCGGTCGCCCCGGCAATAGCAAGGTGTAGCATTGGGGAAAGGTTAAAGGAAAAAGGAGAGAGGAGAAAGTTGAGCGGAGCGAAATCCCGGTATTTGTATCAGGAGGACTGTTTTTCGGCCGTTTTGTTTTGGCCGTTGGGTGATGGCATCGCGGCCCTGGCTCCCTTGTTGTTATGGGCTTCCTCTTCATGGAGCTTGGCCTGCTCGCGCCGCTCTTCGGCGATGGATTCCATCATCACATCTACCAGCATATCCAGATCTTCCCGGCTGATATTCAGCGCCGGCACCAGGCGTACCACGTTGGTGGCCGTTACGTTGGCAATCACGCCGCGCCGGAGCATGCGCAGCGCCACGCCCGCCCCGCTGAAGTTGAGCTGCACGCCGTTCATGTGGCCCATGCCGCGCACTTCGGTGATGCCCGGCTCGCCCGGCAGCTCCATACGAATACGCTCGCGCAGCCAGTGCCCGTTTTCTTCGGCCATTTTGAGCATGCGGTCTTCAAAAGTCGCCTCTATGGCCGCTAATCCTGCC
>JBMCPG010000313.1:0-3116 GCA_048626035.1 Cyclonatronaceae bacterium | reverse complement strand
GGATTTTGGAGCACAGCATGGGCGAAAGGCTGAGCGCCAGAAAGGAGGATATGATGACTGTGCCGGCCAAAACAAGCCCGAACTCCCGGAACAGCCGCCCGGTGAGGCCTTCCAGAAAAATGATGGGCAGAAACACGGCCACCAGCGCCGTGGTTGTGGAAATGATGGCGAAGAAAATTTCCTTCGAACCTTTAAAAGCGGCCTGAATCGGATTCATACCGTCCTCAATCTTGGTGTAGATGTTCTCCATCATCACAATCGCATCATCCACAACTAAACCGATGGCCAGCACCAGCGCCAGCATGGTAAGCACGTTGATGGAAAAGCCCAGCACAAACATAATGAAAAACGCGCCGATGAGGGCGATGGGAATCACAATAATAGGAATGACCGTGGTGCGCCAGTCTCTCAGAAAAAGGAAAATGATGAGCACCACCAGCCCCATAGCTATGAAAATAGTTTGCTGCACCTCCGAAATCGACGCCCGGATGTAGTCGGTTACATCGAAGCCGATGGCCACGCTAACGTCTTCGGGTAAATCGGCCTTGATATCCTCCAGGCGGTTATAAAACTCATCGGCAATGGCTACGTTGTTGGCCCCCGGCTGTGGCCGCAGCACCACGCCGACCATCGGGATGCCGTCGCGCTTGAGCAGCGTGCGCTCGTTTTCCGGGCCCAGCATGGCCAGACCAATATCACGAAACCGCACGATGTTATCGCCCGAGCGCTTCACAATCATATTATTGAACTCTTCCGGCGTTGAAAGCCGGCTGAGGGTGCGTACCGTTAATTCTGTGGCCGAGCCTTCTATCCGCCCGGAAGGCAGCTCTACGTTTTGCGCCTGCAGCGCCTGATACACATCCGTGGGCGTAAGCTGATAGGCCGCCAGCCGCGTGGGTTCCATCCACAGCCGCATGGAGTAGCGCTTGGCGCCCCAGATATCGACCTCACTCACGCCGGGAATGGTTTCAAAGCGTTCTTTGAACTCCGTAGTGGCAAATTCGGTGAGCTCCATCATATCCCGCAAATCGGAGCGCACGTTCAGAAATACGATGGGATTGTTGTCGGAATTGGCCTTGGAAATATTGGGATTGTCCACGTCGGGCGGCAGCTGACTCTGCGATCGGGACACGCGATCGCGCACGTCGTTGGTGGCGGCTTCCATATCCACGCTCAGCTCAAATTCAACGGTGATGGTGCTCCGGCCTTCCCGCGAAACCGAGGTCATGGTGCGAATGCCGGCGATACCATTTATGGACTCCTCCAGCGGCTCAGTAATCTGTGATTCAATGATGTCGGCGTTCGCGCCGGTATAGTTGGTCGTAACCGTAACGACCGGCGGATCTACAGACGGATATTCGCGCACGCCCAGATAATTGTAGCCGATAACGCCAAACAGAATGATGATAATCGCCATTACCGTGGCAAGTACCGGCCGGCGAACGCTTAAAGAAGAAAGACTCATAAAAGAAAGAAGCGCAGAAAAATGCGTTTAAATGTGATGCATCAGCAGTGAAAAAGGGGGTTTTGAGGCCTATCGCTGGTCTTCAACGATTCGCACAGGCATGCCGGGGCGAAGCTGAAGCATGCCGGTGGTCAGCACGGTATCGCCCGGCGCCAACCCTTCGGTAACATGCACGCGATCTGCCGTGCGCACGCCGAGTTCAACCTGAAGCTGCTCCGCCGTTCCGCCCGAATAGACATACACGCTCTGCCCGTCCATTTGAGGAATGATGGCTTCGGAAGGCACCATGATAGCATTTTCGACGGTGCGAAGCGGCAGGGAAACGTCTATAAAGCCGCCGGGCATTAAATCACGATTGGGATTTTCGGCCCGCGCGCGCAGCATGAGCGTGCGGGTTTCGTAGTCAATTCCCGCCTCTATCGCGTAAACCTGTCCCTGCCGCCGCTCGTTGCTGCCCTCGCGGCTAAAGCTGAAATCTGCGCCGGGCATCACGGCATTCTGGTACTGCTCGGGAATAGAAAAATCTATCTTCACGGGCTGAAGCTGCCGGAGTTCGGCAATGGCCGTGCCCGCGCTGATGTAACTGCCGGGGCTCACGCCGCGCAGGCCAATGCGGCCGGCAAAAGGCGCCCGGATTTCGGTTAAGTCTATGCGGGCCTGTATTCTCTTCAGCTCAGCTTTTACCAAATTTAACTCGTTCAGGGCGACATCATATTGCTCCTGCGCGGCAGCATTTTGTTCCAGCAGCTGCGCGGCGCGGCGCTCGCGGATTTCCGCCAGATTGCGGCGGCTTTCGGCCTGTTCCAGCTCCGCCTGCAGCTCCGCATCCTCCATTTTAACCAATAAATCGCCTTCATTTACCTGCTGTCCTTCCTCAAAATAGATTCCGACAATGCGCCCGGAAACTTCCGGCTGCAGGGTGATGTGTTCCGAGGCTCTGATCGTGCCGGTAGCGGTAAGCTCATTCTGGAAATCCTGCGGCTGTATTTGCTCGGCCCGAACCGATAGCCGGTTATCGGTGGCATCTGCCGGGGGGGTATCTTGCGCCTGGGCCGTGGATTCTTTTTCCCACATGCGCGGCAAAACAATCAGGGCGGCTATTAAAACAATAATTAAGGTAGCTAAAAATAGCTTGATCGAGGGCTTCATGGACATTCGGCAGCTCTAAGTGGTAAAATACTATATAATGATAGGGTATAGTTTGGGTATATGCCTGATAGTACGCAAGCAGAGATGTTTAAACAACTATTATAGCGATAAGATTGACCCCAAGCCTGTAAAAAGATGTAGAGGGCCGGCCAGCGCTTTCATGGTTGAGCGCAACAGCGGGCTTTGCTGGGTGAAAATAAATTTCAAAATCTGCAATCTTTTTTCTAATCTATAGTCAAAAATGCGGATTGTTTATCTTGCCTGAAAATGGCAGTTTGTTGAACCGCCCCTATTTTATGCGCCCGGCGCCCCAAATCTGATACTTATGCTATATAAACTCTGTACTCCGGCCATTGCTCTGGCTGTCCTGCTGCTTCTCTCAGCTTCCCCCTCTTTTGGCCAGGTTGTTAATATCGGCAACGCAAGCTACAGCAATTCTTTGCCCTCCGGGGCGGCAGGCCCCAGCTATTCGGATGGCTCGCCCGCCGTTCCGAAAATAACC
>JBMCPG010000312.1:0-3121 GCA_048626035.1 Cyclonatronaceae bacterium | reverse complement strand
GCAAATACGTTGAAGAAGTCGGGTCTATGAACATTTTTTTTGTCCTGAACGGAACTCTGATTACCTCGCCGCTTACCGGCACTATTCTTCCGGGCATCACGCGCAAGAGCGTGCTGGAGCTGGCTGAAAAATGGGATATGCCTGTTGAAGAACGCCGTGTTTCCATTGATGAACTTATTGAAGCCTCTAAAGATGGAAAGCTAAGCGAGGCCTTCGGTTCGGGCACCGCCGCCGTTATTTCGCCGGTTGGCTTAATTCATCATAAAGGTCAGCGCATCGTGTTGGATGAGGAGAAAATGGGGCCGGTTGCCCAAAAGATGTACGATGCCATCACCGGAATTCATCATGGTAAAGTAGAAGACCCGGGCGGCTGGTGCACGCTTATTTGATTCTGCTCATATTGCAGAGTTGAAAAAGGCTTCGGAATACTGATTCCGAAGCCTTTTTTTATGACGGGATGCCGCCGCTTAATTATGCCGGAAGTGGTTAATGACGCCGCCGCTGAGCATAATTTGCACCTGCCGCGGGCTCATCTGGTGCGTTAGCTTGTATTCATTCCCGTTGGATGTATTCTTGATGATGATGTCATCATTGTTTTCAAGAGCGCTTCTGATGCCGTCAAACGCCAGCACGTCGCCTTGTGATATATCATCATAATCTTCCTCGTTGATGAATTCCAGCGGTACAATGCCAAAATTCACCAAGTTTTGCCAGCCAATCCGGGCATAATTTTTAGCCATTACGGCTACCTGCCCCAAATAGCGCGGCGCGATAGCGGCATGCTCCCGGCTGGAGCCCTGCGCATAGTTATCGCCGCCTACCACAATGTGCCCGCCGTGAGATTTTAGAGCTTCGTGCGCCCGCTCGCTGAACGTATCATCTACCTGATAATACACAAAATCGCTGATGCCGGGAATATTGCTGCGATACGGCAACACTTTTGCCCCCGCCGGCATAATTTCATCCGTTGAAACATTATCGCCTACTTTTAACAGCACGGGCACTTCGGCGCTGTCTTGAAGTGCCTCAAATTCGGGAAATGATCTGATGTTCGGCCCTTTCACCAGCTCTGTTTCTTCGTGTTCGCCGGTTCCGTTTTGCGGGCCAACCAGCATTTCTTCATTGATAATCATGCTTTCGGGCTCTTCAAAATCCGGATACTTGATGCCGTAAAGGTCTTCCAATCTTCGCGGATCGGTAATTTTACCCGTTAGCGCGGCAGCAGCGGCGGTTTCCGGGCTGCAAAGATAAACGTGATCGTCGGCCGTGCCGGAGCGCCCGGGGAAGTTGCGCGGCATGGTGCGCAGGCTTATTTGGTTGGAGGCCGGCGCCTGCCCCATCCCGATGCAGCCCAGACAACCGGCTTGGTGAAAACGCCCGCCCGCCTGAATCATGGGGAGCATGTCGTCGGTTTTGGCCAGGTTTTCGATGATGGCCCTGGAGGTCGGATTCACGTCAAAAGAAACATCCGGATTGGTGGTTTGTCCTTTAAGAATGCGGCCGACTACCGCAAAATCGCGCAGCCCCGGATTTGCTGAGGAGCCAATCACGACCTGATGCACCGTCCGGCCTTCGACTTCGCGCACCGGCACCACGTTTCCCGGCGAGCTGGGGCAGGCAATCAAGGGCTCCAGTTCCGACATGTTGATGTGCTCGTCAAGATCGTAGCTGCAGCCTTCATCGGGCAGGAGTTCCACAAAATCCTCTTCGCGACCCTGTTGTTTTAAAAAGCTCCGTACGGCTTCGTCGGCCGGGAAAATGGTGCTGGTTGCGCCGGTTTCGGTGCCCATGTTGGCAATTACGTGCCGATCCATAGCCGAAAGTTCCTGTACACCCGGCCCGTAATATTCGAGAATCATGCCGCGGCAGCCGTCCACATCATAGCGGCGCAGCATTTCCAGAATCACTTCTTTGGCGCTCACCCAATCCGGGAGTTTTCCGGTGAGCTTGATGCCCATCACCTTTGGCATTTTGATGCGGGCGGGAAGTCCGGCGATGGCCTGGGCGACATCAATGCCACCAGCCCCGAACGAGAGCATGCCGAGGCCGCCGGCGGCCGGCGTGTGGCTGTCGGAGCCCAGCAGCGTTTTTCCGGGCACGCCGAAACGCTCCATGTGCACGGGATGACTCACGCCATTTCCCGGCCGGCTGTACCAAACGCCAAAGCGCTCGCAGGCAGATTTCAGGAAGAGATGGTCGTCTGCATTTTTGAAGTCGGCCTGAAGTAAATTATGATCTACGTATTGGGCCGAAAGTTCGGTTTTGGCCTTGTCCAGCTTCATGGCCTCCAGTTCGAGCATCACCATGGTTCCGGTGGCGTCCTGGGTTAACGTCTGATCTATTTGCAGGGCGATTTCCTGCCCGGGCGTCATCGTTCCTTCAACTAAATGCGATGTAATAATTTTATGTGATAAATTTTGAGGTTGTTGCCTTTGCTCGCTCATATATAGATACCTTGTTTTGATGTATATGTGCTATTTAGCTACCTAACAAAAAAACACCTGATATCATTTGCATATTAAGCTACGTATATCCGCAGCAAGCAGTTAGCCTCTATAATTGGCGCGCAAGTACCACGCTTTCCCGGAAGCTTTGCCGGCTTCCGGCGCTGCTGTTATACGCTTCAAACAAGATGATGTAAATTCCCACGCGGTTTTCTTGTCCGTTGTCGCGGCGGCCGTCCCAGCTCAGGCTGCCTTCCAGTCCCGCCGCGCGGCCGTCGGCCAGGGTGCGCACTAAGCGGCCATAGCGATCAAAAATGCGTACCCGAAGCAAATAGTCGGCTTCATCGAGGCGATAATTGATGAAGAGATGGTCGTCGCGGCCGTCTCCGTCGGGCGAAAATGGGTTGGGTTCCATCACCAGGCCGCGGGTTTCCGGCGGGGCCGAGGGCGTGGCGAAAAGGGAATTTTCGGCCCCCGGCGTACCGCCTTCGGGCAGCACGCTGGAGCCCCAGTTTTCGCTTTCATTGCTTTCGCCAAACGGATTAATGCGCTCCAGGGCAATCCCGCGGGTGTCGGCCAGGTTCGGATTGTGCCAGTCGGCGCTGTAAAATACCGAATCAATTACGCTGCTGTCGGGCGCGGCCAGGAAAATGTTGTCTTCATTCACGCTCAGGCTC
>JBMCPG010000311.1:0-3155 GCA_048626035.1 Cyclonatronaceae bacterium | reverse complement strand
TCAATAAAACAAAAACAATAAAAACAATATGATATGTCATTCCGCTGGAATTATGCCCGGCTGGAAAATAGTGGCGCTTTGTCCACACTACAGCAGCAACTGGGCGTAAGCCCGGTAATTGCGCGATTGCTTGCTCTACGTGGAATTACAAGCTACGATAAAGCCAAAACATTTTTCAGGCCCGGCGACAGACACGTACACAACCCTTATAAAATGAAGGACATGGAGCCGGCGGCAACGCGTCTGGCGGCGGCCATCCGGAATCAGGAAAAAATTCTTATTTACGGTGATTATGATGTAGATGGAACCACTTCTACTGCGCTGCTTTATCTGTTTTTCAAGCAGTTCGGGCTGAAACCGCTGTATTTTATTCCCCATCGCTTTAAAGATGGCTACGGCATTTCTGTTGATGGCATCCAAAAAGCCATCGAGCAAGAAGCCAGCCTGGTGGTTTCCGTAGATTGCGGCATCACGGCCATCAACGAGGCCGAGTATGCCCGCGAGCAAGGCCTGGATTTAATTATTTGTGATCATCATAATGCCGGCGCATTTTTGCCGGAAGCCTACGCCGTAATCGATCCCAAGCGCCCGGACTGCGACTATCCCTTTGATGGACTCTCCGGGGCCGGCGTTGCCTACAAGCTCGTGCAGGCAACGCTCGAAAAACTGGGCCTGCCGCAAACCCATGCCCAGCAATTTCTGGATTTAGTAGCAATTTCTATCGCTTCGGATATCGTGCCGCTTATCGATGAAAACCGTGCGCTGATGCGCGAGGGCCTCAAAATTATCAATACAAACCCGAGGGTGGGCATTCGGGCGCTCGCCGAACTCGTGCGCCTGAGCATCGGCAATATTTCGACGTCTCAGATTGTGTTTTCGCTGGGGCCGCGCATTAACGCTGCCGGGCGAATGCGCGATGCCGGCGTAGCCGTAGAATTACTGATTGCCGACGATTATGAGCAGGCTAAAAAAAAGGCCCAGGAGCTGGAATCCATCAATAAAAAGCGGCGGGATACCGATACCGAAACCATGACCCGTGCGATGGAAATCATCGATAATGAGATGAATCTGGAGCAGGAAACAGCCTTGGTACTACATGAAGAAGACTGGCATCTGGGCGTTATCGGCATTGTAGCCTCCCGGATTGTGGATATGTACTGCCGGCCAACCATCATGCTAAGTACCGTAGATGGCTATATAAAAGGCTCGGCCCGCAGCATTAAAGGATTCAATATTTACAATGCGCTTCAAAAATGTGAAGACCTTTTGGTGCAGTTTGGCGGGCATGCTTTTGCCGCCGGTCTTACGATGAAGCCGGAACAGCTTCCAGCCTTCCGAAAGCGGCTGCGCGAGGTGATTGCCGAAGACTTAACGCAGGAAGATTTTAAGCCCGAACTTACTATAGATGCCGAGCTGGACTTAAGCAAGGTAGATCTCAAATTCTGGAAAATCCTGAATCAGTTTGAACCCTTCGGGCCTCAAAATATGCGCCCGGTATTTGTGAGCCGGAAACTGCGTGTAATCGGCACGCCCTCGGTTGTCGGAAACGGGCATCTGAAGATGAGGGTGGCCCAGAATGGCTCGGCGCCTTTCGATGTAATAGGGTTCAATATGCACGAGCATCTGCCGATGGTACGCAAAGCGGAGAGTAGTGGAATCGATATTGCCTACGTACTTGAAGAAAACACATGGCGGCAAAAAAAGTCGCTTCAAATTCGTCTTAAGGATGTTGCACAGGCAGAAGACCATAAAAAAATGCACGCCGGCGCCGGTATAGCCGAATAAAACACGGCGCTGTTTTCGGGATTCCGACAGCAAAAAAAAGTGAATATTTTCAAACGCTTTGTGCTCATTTGGTGTTATCATGGCAGAACATAAAGTTATCAAGCTATCGCTTCGGTAACTCACTATCATTTAGAATAAAAGGAGATCATCATTAATATGGAGATCAAAAAAGCAGCAAAAAAACAAAATATTGAAATTGGCATCTCAGAAGAAGACCGACAGCTTATTTCTGATGGACTTAGCGCGGTGCTCGCCGATACATATATGTTGTATCTGAAAACGCATAACTATCATTGGAATGTAACCGGGCCGCATTTTCACTCGTTGCATGAAATGTTTGAAGAGCAATATACCGAGCTCGCCGAAGCTATAGATACCTTGGCAGAACGCATTCGGGCGCTGGGTTTTTACGCACCGGGTAGTTTCAAGCAGTTTTCCCGCCTTACCCAAATAGAGGAAGAGGATGAAATTCCCGATGCAATGGAAATGGTAGAGCGCTTGGTACAAGCCAATGAGCAAGTGCTCAAAACAGCCCGCTCTATCCTGCCCGCCTGCGAGGATGCTCACGACGAAGCCACGCTCGATCTGCTCACCGAGCGGCTGCACACGCACTCCAAAGTAAGCTGGATGCTGCGCAGCACCGCAGGCTAAATCAAATTTAGCAATTGCCGGAGTCTGAAGCCTTCGCATACACCGTGTGCGAAGGCTTTTTTACATCATAGAAAAAGGCTTTCATTTAGCCGCATGATTTCTTATATTTGCACTTGCTGAAAACGGGATGTGGCTCAGCTCGGTAGAGCGCTCGCCTGGGGGGCGAGAGGTCGCAGGTTCAAATCCTGTCATCCCGACCCGAAAAGCCGGTACAATTTATGTTGTGCCGGCTTTTTTTATTTCAGGGTGATGGCACCGAAGCCCAAAAACGGCGCGTAAATTTGAATCCGGGATGTTTCCCCACATGTCCGCAGCTGCGCTCAAAATAATGCACGGGGCCTTTTTATGGGAACATTAAAACGGCCTTTTCTTCAAGAATAAGTATATTAGCAGGTGTAGCTCACCTTGTCTTCCCTTCTACTTTTCTGACTCCCGCTGTTTATATGCTGTTCTTTTTTGGTGATTATGCTCATTGGCGTACATTACGGCCGGCTATATGGTACATCATCTTTATAAATGCGGTTATTCTAAGCTCCGCAAAGTTAAGTTATGCGCAGGAAAACGGGCGGCCTTCTGCCGAAAATAGTGAGCTGTGGAACGGGCTACAGGTTTCCTTCGGCGCGGATGTGTTCCGGCTGCGCCAAAGCGAGATTCATGGCATCAACGCGCTGCGCCTTCTTTATGAAACGCCATCGGGGCTCTACATAGGCAACAGCGTA
>JBMCPG010000310.1:0-3159 GCA_048626035.1 Cyclonatronaceae bacterium | reverse complement strand
ACCATGCTACTTTTGCTGAGCAGCTTCGGGCTTTTTTCCGCCTGTCAGCCGTCTGAACCAGCTTCCGACCCCGACCCCGAAACCAATGCCATCACCAATGCCATGAGCCAGTTTCCCGATTTTGATTTACAAGGCCATCGCGGTGCCCGGGGCCTGATGCCCGAAAACACGATTCCATCTTTTCTGAAAGCCCTGGAATACCCCATTACCACCATGGAGTTTGATGTCGTCGTTTCCGCCGACAGCCAGCTGGTGGTTTCCCATGAGCCCTGGTTTCATCACGATATCAGCACGGCCCCCGACGGCAGCCCGGTCACGCAGCAGCAGGCCCGGGAGCTGAACATGTTTGAGATGAGCTACGAAGAAATTGCTTCCTACGATGTCGGCCGTCGCGGCCATCCCGGGTTTCCGGAGCAGGAGCCGGTCCCGGCCGTCAAGCCGCTGATGAGCGAAGCCATAGAAGCCATCGAGGCGCAGGTCGCGGACATGGATCGAGCGCCCGTTATGTACAACATCGAAACCAAAAGCACGCCCGAATGGAGCGGCCGCTATGTGCCCGGGCCGGAAACATTCGCGCAGTTGTTATATGATGAGCTCCGTGCTCTTGGCGTTTTAGAGCGCGTTTTCATCCAAAGTTTTGACGTGCGCACGCTGCAGGCCATGCGCGAGATAGACCAAAACGTACCGCTGGTGCTGCTGATCGAAAACGAGCGCTCTGTGGCCGACAACATCGCCGGACTGGGCTTTACTCCGGATGTATACAGCCCTTATTTTATTCGTATAGATGAAGCCATGGTCGAAGAGCTGCACAACCAGGACATCAAACTCGTGCCCTGGACCATCAACGAGAAAGAAGACATGCACCGGCTGATTGAAATGGGCGTGGACGGCCTGATCACCGATTATCCTAACCGGGCGGCCGAAGTGCTGTAAAAACGTTTAGAGCCAAAACGCCATCGATACGCTAAACGCCACCATAAGCACAAAGTAGCTCCCCAGCGCCAGAGTTTCTTTGTATCGCGGGGTAATAGCGTCTAAATCGATCAGGGCGGCGGCCTCCGGCGTATGCGGGGTGAGGCGGCTGAGCAAGACCGCCGTGAGCGCCGTTGCGGCAAAGCCGGTAAAATTCCACCAAAACCAGAACACCTGCTCCTCAAAAAATATCCACAGCACAAAATTAAAGCCAACGCCCGCCAGAATCCCGATATTCACGGCCCGGCCGGTTACCGATTTGGTGAGCATTCCAAGCATAAACGTGGCGATAATAGGCCCGTAGAACAAGGAGCCAATTTTATTGATAGCTTCAATAACCGTAGGCGCGATATTTCCGGCGGCAAAAGCCAGAAGCACGCAAATGACGCCCCAGAAAAGCGTATATCTTTTAGAAAGTGAAAACTGCTCCGCCGCCTCCGGCACCTGCTTGCGCGCCGGAATCACGAAATCCTCTACCGTGGCCGCGCTCAGCGAATTCAGGGCCGAATCGAGCGAGGACATCGCCGCCGCCATAATCGCCGCGACCAGCAGGCCAATAAGCCCGTGCGGCAAATATTCAACGATAAAAACCGGCACCATATAATCGCTGCGGCCGTCCGGAATCTGCTCCAGAAAAGCCGGCGTGATAATGGCAAACGTGCCGATCAGCAGGCCCATCACACAATATAAAAGCACCGTCGGAAATCTGAAAAACCCATTAAAAAGCAAAGCTTTACGCACCTGCTTCATGTCCTGACTCGCCAAAATACGCTGCGCCTGGCTCTGATCGCAGCCATAATAGGCGGCATACAGAAAAAAGCCGCCCATCACCATAGGCCAAAAGCCAAACTCCTGCCCATCGCCCAGGCCGGTAGAAGAAAAATCCACGGCCTTAAGGCGGTCGCGGTCCAGATGCTCCATAAACACCTCCCAGCCGCCCAGTAAATCGTAGGCAACATAGCTGCATAAAATAAAGCCCAGAAATAAAATACCCATTTGGATAACATCTGAAATAACCACGGCCTTCATTCCGCCCATATAATCATAGAGAACAGCAATTACGCCCACCACAATAATGTTGACCCACAGCGGGATTTCAAAAACGGCTTCCAGCACAATCGCGACCGCATAAACGGTGATGCCGGCCGCAAAGGCCCGCGAAAACTGAAACACGCCGCTCAGCAGCTTGCGGGTAAGTGGGTTATACCGGCGTTCCAGGTAGCTGTAAATACTTATAACCCCGGATTTATAAAGCGGCGGGAAAATCACCACAAGCAGCAGAATCATAGCCAGGGGAACGGCAAACTCGTAGGTCAGCCACTGCAACCCGCCGCCCTCGCGCAGGCCCACAAAAGCCGGGGCGGAAATAAAGCTGACGGCCCCAAGCTGCGTAGCCATTGTGGAAAGCCCCACCTGCCACCACTTAAATGATTTACTGCCCAGGTAATAATCTTCGGTCGTGCTCAGCCCCTTACTCAGGTGATAGCTCAGCCAGATCAGGCCGGCGGCATACACACTTACTACAATCCAGTCGAGATAATTCATAAGCAGAATGATGGGATTTCCGCCGGCAAAACCGCCTGGAATATCGGAATCCGTTTCATATTTGGGTGAAAAGTTTGAGTTCTAATATATAGGAAAGCACGGCGTAAAATAGAAATTTTTTAACACCTGCCGGGGAAGGTTGGTGAAAAGGGCAGTAGCATCTCTCGCTATAAGGCCAAATACAGCAGAAACTAAAAAGTTGAGCATCATAAGCACCCATAGGCCGGTTTTGCGTTTTCTTTCCTTTCGTAATTTACGTACTATAATAAATTGATTCTGATAGCATTTTTTTAAAACCTATGATAACAGCGCATCTTGCATGACCAACGATACTTTGAAAGACCTTGAAGCTCGCCTTTGGGCGGCGGCGGATAATTTGCGGGCTAATTCTAACCTCAGCTCTTATGAATATTCCACGCCGGTCCTCGGGCTTATTTTTCTTCGCTACGCCTGGCATCGCTTTCAGCCGGTACATGAGGCGCTTCAGCAAAGGAGCAGCCGCCGGATAAGCATCGGCCCGGATCATTATAAGGCTGAGGGCGTGATTTATCTGCCGGAGGAGGCGCGCTTCGATTATCTGCTGGGGCTGCCCGAGCAGGAGGATATCGGGCAGAAAATCAATGAGGCCATGGAGGCGATTGA
>JBMCPG010000309.1:0-3168 GCA_048626035.1 Cyclonatronaceae bacterium | reverse complement strand
GCCCGAGCAAAAGCATGCAAACGCGATGAAATATAGTGCTGAAAAAGGTAGCGTTATTCATAGGGTATAGTCTGAAAAGATTGAGGGAAATTAAATATAGTAACCTGTGGATGGCCTCATGTGTTCTGGCTTCGGAAAGCTGTAATGCAGAAGGCATGAAACAGGCGCGTATCATGTCGGTTCAATAAAAAGCATTTTGCCCGACTATCTATACTTTTATAAAGTTGTGTAAAATGGGCTTTATCTCTTTAAAATCAAAGTAAAACATAAAAATGCCGTACACTTGGTAGGCGGAGTTTTTACACAGCCGGTGCTTTCCCGGCGTGTTCTGCATGATGATGACAAGTTATAAACCTTTGAAAATACCCTCTAAAACGCTGGCAAGCTGCGCGCTGATTACAAAAAT
The DNA here is from genome assembly GCA_048626035.1 of Cyclonatronaceae bacterium. GTDB lineage: Bacteria > Bacteroidota > Rhodothermia > Balneolales > Cyclonatronaceae > Cyclonatronum. The sequence goes on along the minus strand of JBMCPG010000309.1, from coordinate 2,762 downwards.
CAAAAGCCCGCAGAGCGTGTACCAGGGCCATGCCAGCGGCGTAAAATAGATGATGCCGCCCATCCCGGCAATGCAGATCAGCAGTCCGGCTATGGCCGCCGCTTGCGGAATTCGGCTGTAGATAGCCATCACAAAACCGCCCAGAAGCGCGCCATAGGTGAAGCCGGCAATGCCCAGGCCTAATTCCACGATGGGGTTTTCGGTGTCTGTAAACAGAGAAGCAAACACGATAAAAACGCCCGTCCAGACCACCATCATGAGTCGTGAAATGCGCATGGCATCGGGGCGGCGGCTGAGTTTGGGGAAGAGATCGAAGAATGTGGAAGACGAAAGCGCTGAAAGCGAGCTGCTGAGCGTGCTCATGGCGGCGGCAAAAAGCGCGGCGATGAACAGGCCGGTAGCCCCGGCCGGCAGTTCTTCAACAACAAAAAGCAGGGTGATTTCATCGGGACTGTTAAGGCCAAGGGCTTCAACGCTCATGCCTGAATACACCAGATACATGGCCAGTCCTGTAGCCAGAAACAGCGCAAATTGTCCGAAAACCAGGAAGCCACTCACGATCAGAGCTTTGCGGGCTTTGGGCAGGCTTCCGCAGGCCAGCAGCCGCTGCACAATCAGATGATCGCTGCCGTGGGAGGCCATCGTGAGGAAGAGCCCGCCGACGACCGCGCCGATCACGTTATACGGCGTTAAGAAAACATCGCTCCATGAGGCTGGCCATTGGACAAAATCCAGCTTGTTTTCGGCCCGAAGCAGCGCCAGCGCGCTTTTTCCGTCTTCCAGCATTCCGGCGGCGTACCAGAGAATGAACGCCGCACACAGGGTGTAAACAAGGAGTTGCAGGACATCAATCCAGATTACTGAGCGCAGACCGCCGTAATAGGTATAGGCCAGCGTGAGGGCGCCTATCAGGAAAATTGCGGTGGGATAATCCAGTCCCGTAATGATTTTCAGCGGGATGGCGGCGGCAAAAAGGCGGACGCCATCGGCCAGCAGGCGCGTGATGAGGAAAACGCCCGAGCTGAGGCGGCGGAATCCCGTGCCGAAACGCTGCTCAAAAAGGGCATAGGGCGTTTCCAGGAATCCTTTGAAGTAGGCTGGCAGAATAAAAACGCTCACCAGCACCCGGCCAATAATGTAGCCGATAGCCAGCTGCAGAAACCCCAGGCTGCCGCCGTAGGCCACAGCAGGCACCGAAATGACGGTCAGCAGACTGGTTTCGGTGGCTACAATGGAAAACGAAGCCGCCCACCAGGGCACATCCCCCGAAGTACGAAAATAGGAGGCCGCATCCCCCGGCCGGCCCCCGGCATAGATGCCAATCACCACGCAGAGCAATAAGTAGGCCAGTATAACCACAAGATCAGCAAGGCCAGGGGTGATGGCATCTATCATAATAACAATGATTTAAGAAAATAAAAAGAACCGCTGGCCAAACTCAGCCAAATAAGCTGTCGTCCTCTTCCTCCTCATCGCTGCCTTTAATAAGATAGACGGCCTCCTGCAAATCTTTGGTAATCGTAAAACTATCGGTGAGCCGCGAAATTTGGAGCAATTTTTCCACGCGCTCGTTCAGTCCCGAAAGGATGAACGTCCGCTCGGTGTCGCGATACAGGCGAAAGGCCATCAGCAGGGCCGAAAGGCCGCTGGAGTCGGCAAAATCCACGTGCTGCATATCTATGATGAGATCGCCGGTTTCTAAGGCGTTGCCCATTACAATAATATTGCTTTTCAGCTCAGGAGCTGCCGTGGAGTCCAGGCGCGAATGGCCGGGGGTAATGACAACATAGCCGTCTTGCTTGTCGATATTGAGATTCATGTAACGTGTTTTTTTATGCGAATGGTGAAGGATAATTTTCCGTAAAAGGGGCCGGGCTCAGCCGTCTTCAATAAGACGATAGAGCGCGGCCTCATCAATAATAGTAGTGCCCAGCTTTTCGGCTTTGGCGAGCTTGGAGCCGGCATCTTCGCCGGCCAGCAGATAATCGGTTTTCTTGCTCACGGAAGAGGTGACTTTACCGCCGTGCTGCTCAATCAGGCTTTTGGCGTCTTTTCGCGAAAGCCCGGGGAGCGTTCCGGTAATTACAAACGTGAGGTTTTGAAGAGCATCGCCGCTGACTTCCGGCATGTCGGCCTCAAACTGAAGCCCGTATGTTTTGAGGCGGTTGATAAGGCTTAGGTTGCCATCATTCTGAAAAAATTGCCGTACGGAATTGGCAATACGCGGGCCGATGGAATCGACTTCGGCGAGCTGTTCTTCATCGGCCGCGATGATGGCATCGAGTGTGCCAAAGCCTGCGGCCAGATCTTTAGCTACTTTACGGCCCACAAAGCGAATGCCCAGGGCATACAACACGCGCTCAAAGGGCTGTTGTTTGCTGTTTTCTATAGCCTGAATCAGGTTTTCAGCGCTTTTTTCGGCCATGCGCTCCAGAGGAAGCAGCTGTTCTTTTTTCAGCTCGTACAAATCCGCAAAAGTGGTGATGAGTTCTGTCTCCACAAGCTGCTTCACGATAGCTTCGCCCAGCCCGTCGATATCCATCGCGTCGCGGCTGGCAAAATGCTCAATTCTGATGCGCACCTGCGGCGGACATTCCGGATTAATGCAGCGCAGGGCGACTTCTCCTTCGATGCGCACCAGCGTATCGCCGCAGGCCGGGCAGTTTTCAGGCATTTTATAGGGTGGCTGCCGGTTGGGCGCGTCGGGATTTACGACTTCGACCACCTGCGGAATAATTTCGCCGGCTTTTTCGACTTTAACT
>JBMCPG010000308.1:0-3174 GCA_048626035.1 Cyclonatronaceae bacterium | reverse complement strand
GGTGGATCCTGAATTTGAGTTCGACCGCACTCCCTCTCCCCTTCTCCCTTTCTCCTTTTCTCCAATATCCCTTCTCATTTCGACCGGAATGGACGTAGCGCAGCGGAGTCCATGGAGTGGAGAAATCTCAAGTATCCCGCCGGCACCGCGATTGGTGATGGCGTACGGGGTGGATTCTGAACCGGTTTTTGATCAAACAAACATCCCAAATACATTCCAAGGCGAATAATGATTCGCCTCTACATCATCGCACAAATAAACGTTAACCTTTATCCTTTTCAACTTTAACCTTGTTTTAACTTGAAATCTTATTCTATTGTGATGCTGCCCGGCGATGGTATCGGGCCGGAAGTGAGTGAGGCCGCTTTGGAGGCGGCGCAAAAGGCTGGTGCAAAGCATGGCATCCGCTTTGAAACTTCGTTTCATGTGATGGGCGGCGCGAGTATTGATGCGCACGGCACGCCGCTTGCTGATGCCGCGCTTGATGCGGCAAAGGCGGCCGATGCGGTGTTTCTGGGCGCGGTGGGCGGTCCCAAATGGGATGAGCTCACCGGGGATATGCGGCCGGAATCGGGGCTGCTGGCGCTGCGAAAAGGGCTTCAGGTGTATGCCAATTTGAGGCCGGTGAAGGTGTATCCGGCCTTTCATCCATATTCTCCGCTTAAATCTGAGCTGCTCGACGGCGTGGATATCATGGTCGTGCGGGAGCTCACCGGCGGACTCTACTTTGGTCAGCCCAAGGGTCCCGGCCAAACCGATGCCGGCCGCCGCATGGCCGTGGACACCATGCGCTATGATGAAGTTGAAATCCGCCGCATCGCCAAAACCGGCTTTGAGCTGGCCCGGCAGCGGCGCAAAAGGCTGTCTTCCGTCGATAAAGCCAACGTCCTGGCCAGCTCCCGTTTGTGGCGGGACGTGGTGAACGAATTGTCGGCCGACTATCCAGATGTGGAACTCGAGCATGTATTGGTCGATAACTGCGCGATGCAGCTCCTGCGCCGCCCCGCCGATTTCGACGTGATTGTAACCGAAAACATGTTCGGCGATATTTTAAGTGATGAAGCCGCCATGCTCAGCGGCTCCATCGGCCTGCTGCCCTCGGCCAGCATCGGCGATAAAGGCGGACTCTACGAGCCGGTGCACGGCTCTGCACCCGACATTGCCGGCACGGGCAAAGCCAACCCGCTGGCCGCCATGCTGTCTATGGTGATGATGATGCGCATCACCCTCGGCGAACCCGAAGCCGCAGATGCGCTCGAACAGGCCATCAACCAAACCATCGCCGCCGGCCATCGCTGCGCCGATCTCGCCGGAAGCAGTGAAACCGCCCCCCTCAGCACCCGCGAAATGACCGACGAAGTCTTGAAGCGCATCTGAAAAAACGTTTTCGAAAGTGAAACGCCCGCATGCAAATGGATGTATGCGGGCTTTTTTTTTGATATGCTGTTTGGTGCTCTATTCCGGCCTCGCGAAAAAGGCGTTAAAGACTGCTGGAAAATTCAATGTTTATAGATCCTTGTACGATGCACGTTAACCCCTGCTCGGGCTCAGGCATGAGGCAGGCACGCACCGGCTTCCGGCAAGCAGTTGCAACATGTTATCATAAATCCGGAGTGAGTAGGAAGATGCTATGTAGTTGGAGGCAACGCGAGCCTGGAGAAAGGCAAAACCCAGAGTTGAAACGGCTTATTATATGTTGAGGATTAGCGCTGGAAGCGGTTTTTTGGATGATGTAAGTCGTTCTTGATATTGAATGTAGAAGCTGTGGAACCGGTTTTTTTGCTTTGATTTAAAAGCTATTCTATATATCTTAATAGCGATATTAGAATTATGATTCCATCACCATTTATTTTTTAAATATGCCGACTAAAGATTTTCAAACCTCATTTACCAGCCTGCCTTTTCTGACCGATGACCAGCCTCAGGCGCACCGTACTTTTATAAACGGGATATGGAATCGGGAAATTGATGTCAGAAACTTCATTCAGCTTAATTATACGCCTTATAACGGCGATCACAGCTTTCTGTCGGGCCCAACCGATACCACCATGCTGCTGTGGCATCAGGTGTTGAAGCTGATGACCGAAGAGCAGAAAAAGGGCGTGCTTGATGCCGATACAGCCGTTGTTTCATCCGTCACCTCTCACGGCGCCGGCTATATCGACCGCGACCTCGAGCGCGTGGTGGGCCTGCAAACTGAAAAGCCGCTAAAGCGCTCCCTCATGCCTTTCGGCGGCTTGCGTCTGGCAAAGGGCGCGCTCGAAAGCAATGGCTACACGCTTTCTGAAGAAACGCTGAATGCCTTTAAAAATATTCGTAAAACGCATAATGACGGCGTTTTCGACGGTTATACCACCGAAATCAAGAAAGCCCGCTCGGCCGGTATCATCACCGGGCTGCCGGATGCCTACGCCCGTGGAAGAATTATCGGGGACTATCGCCGCGTAGCCTTGTACGGGGTAGATCGCCTGATTGAAGACAAGATCGAGCAGCAAAAATCCCTGGAAACGCCGTCCATCACCGAGGAGACGACCCGCTTGCGCGAGGAAATCAGCGAGCAGATTAAAGCGCTGAAAGAACTGAAAGAAATGGCGCAGGCCTACGATATTGATATATCCGGCCCGGCTTCTACCGCAAACGAGGCTATTCAGTGGCTGTATTTCGGCTATCTTGCCGCCATCAAAGAGCAAAACGGCGCGGCCATGTCGCTGGGTCGCGTTTCAACCTTCCTGGATATTTATTTTGAGCGAGATCTGGCCGAAGGCCGCATCACCGAGGCAGACGCACAGGAAATGATCGATCATTTTGTGATGAAGCTCCGCATGGTACGCTTCATGCGGCCGCCGGAGTACAACGAGCTGTTTTCCGGCGATCCGACCTGGGTTACCGAAGTGATCGGCGGTATGGGAACCAACGGGCGCACGCTGGTGAGCAAAACATCATTCCGCTTCCTGCAAACCCTGCACAATCTCGGCCCCGCACCCGAGCCTAACCTCACTATTTTATGGTCGCAAAACCTGCCGCAGGGATTCAAAAATTTCTGCACCAAAACCTCCATCGAAACTTCCTCGCTACAGTACGAAAATGATGATATGATGCGGGATTATTGGGGTGATGATTACGCCATTGCCTGCTGCGTTTCGGCCATGAGAGTGGGCAAGCAGATGCAGTTTT
>JBMCPG010000307.1:0-3186 GCA_048626035.1 Cyclonatronaceae bacterium | reverse complement strand
ATTATAGCTGAAGCTGTTCAAAAAGAGCTCTTTTTTGCCCTACCTATTATAGTCTAAAATTGTTCGGGCCAACAAGAAGTCAACGTGCTGTATATACCCGCCCTACCCAAATTCATTAAAAAAAAATAATATTTTGGTGCGGCACGGCCTCTGCATGTAGCTAATAGGCTAATTTTTTAGTAAATTGCAGTATTACTCTAATATTGCAATTTTACAGGTGCAAAAAATGCACAGACGCTTTTTACATAATATATTTTTTGCAGCTCCCCATTCTGCAAACGCAAAAAAAACAATATCTGTACCAGGCTATATGGCGGCCGCCCGGAGCCTGGGGCTATATTCGTGGCTTCTGTGCGCAGGTTTTTTTATCGTAGCTATGCTGTTTATTTCAGGCTGTAGCAATGACGAAGATGCACTGCCTGATGAAGAAAATAGCGGCACCGAGCTGGCCTTAGAACAGACCTATGAGCTTTCGAGAGATTTTTTCAGCCGTTTTCAAAAAGAGACCGATAACGACTTTTCTGAACTCCAGCAGCAGCTTTATCAGCAGGCCGGCGGAGATAGTTTACATCCTTCTTTTTTGGTTGCCCGCATACATGAAAGCATGTTATACAATCTCAACCAGCAATATGAACCCTCATTTGAAATCATTCATGACGTTTATCAAAAGGCCGATTCTCTTGGCCTGGAAGCCGTTAAAGTACGCAGCATTCCTGCATTGAGCTGGCTGCACCGCTTTAACGGAAACACGGAAAAAGCGATCCGGCTTATTGATGAAGGCCTTGCCATAGTCGATGCCGACGAAGACCCCCTGGTTTATCTCATGCTTTTGCAGAATCAAGGGCAGACCCTCTCGGAGGTAGGGCAGTTTAACAAGGCTTTGAATGTCTATTATGAGGTTGCCGACAAGCACGAGGAACGCAACGATTTATTCCGCCTCAGCTATACTTATGGCTCTATTGCACTGCTTTTTTCTGATATAGGTAACTACGAAGAGTCGCTGAAATGGCATGAAAAAGCGCTCGAAATTCAGGAGGAAACCGGCGACTTAATCGGCAAGAGCCGCTCCTTTAACAACATGGCGATTGTTTACAACGAGAAAGAGCAACATCAAAAAGCTATTGACATCTACGAGCAGGCCCTGGCAATAGATCATGAGCTCAATCAGCCTGTAGATATTATCCGCTCGACCTATAATATTGGAAACGCATATTACAAACTCGAGGACTACGAGCAAGCGATTCGGAAGTATGAACAGGGCCTGCAGCTCAGCCAGGAAGGCAACGTGATTCCCGGCATCATGTATAATAAAATGGGGCTTGGAATTACCTACAAACAATTGGGAGAAGACGAAACGGCCCTTTCTTATTTAGCTGAAGCCGAGCGGCTGGGCGGGCAAATGAGCAACAAGGGCGTACTTTCCAACACCTATGAAGCCCGTTATGAACTTGCACGACAGCAGGTCGATTCTGAGGTAGCCCTTAGCTATTACGAAAAGTTTACGGAACTTTCCGATGAATTTAACGAGCTGGCCCGCAACCGCGCCCTCGACGAACTCATCATAGAACATAATGTAGAAACGACTCGTGCCGAAAATGAATTTCTGGCCGAAACCGTGGCGCTCCAGAAAGACCTAAGCCGTAATAAAACAGCTGCTATTGCCTTTCTGGGCTTTATTGTGCTTATTTCTATGGGATTTACGTATTACTTTTTCCAGACGCGCAGGAAGCTGCAACACGCCTACGCCAGCCTCGACAAGCAGAAGCAAAACGTGGCCCGGCAGCACGAAGAGTTGCAGCAGGTAAGCAAAGAGCGGCAAGCCTTTCTGCATATTATTGTGCACGATTTGCGCAACCCGCTGTCGGCATTTAGCGGCACGCTCGAGCTCTTGCAGATGGAAAAGAAGCGGGAAAATAACGAGCTGCTTCAGATCATGGAACAATCGGCTAACCGGATGCACCTGCTCATCAATAGCTTACTTCAAATTTTTGAGCGCGAAAATATGGAGGTGAAGAAAACTCCCGTAATCATTTCCGAGCTGATGCAGAAAACCGTTGATGAACACCGCTCTCATGCCAACCAGAAAAATATTACCATCAGCACTTCTCTGCCCGATTTTGAAGTCGCTACGCATGCCGATTCCATCGAGAATATTGCGTCTAATCTGCTTTCCAATGCCATCAAATATACGCCGGAAAACAAACGCGTTGAGCTAAGTATCCAGCGCCATCGCAATTCCTGGGAGTTGCTTGTCTGCGATGAAGGGCCCGGATTTACCCAGGAAGACCGCAAGCACGTTTTTAAACTTTTCGCACGGCTTTCGGCGCGGCCTACCGCCGGAGAACCCTCTTCAGGAGTTGGTCTCTATTCGGTCAAAATGTTGGTAAAACGACTTGACGGGGAAATTGAGCTGCTCCAGGCTTCTGACGGCGGGGCGGCGTTTCGCTGCACCTTCCCCGTTTGCGAAGCGGATAAAACCGATGCCGCCGGCACTGCGCTTCATGCAGACCCGAAAGCAGCTCACGAAAAAGCTAAAAAACTGAGACAGCCGGCCAATTACGCCTGAGGCCAGCGCCGGGAGGCCTAAATATGATGATTTGTAAAAAATCTTCAAATTTATGGCATTTTTGCACCTTATATACGGGCAAGGCTTACTTTCGTATCTTCCCGAACATAAGGCGGCGGTCATCAGATGGGCCTGCCCCGGTTTTGTAATCTTTTCACTTTTGCTGATTTATCTATGCCTGTCTCTTCTACTGTTTCCAATATATTCATCGCATTTTGCAGCATGATGCTGCTCTCTGGCGGCAATCTTCTGTACGCACAATCTTCGCCCCTCACGCCGCAGCAGTTTGCCGGCGAATATGCCGATTCCGGTGGTGAACTTTCCCTGGAGTATTTTATGCCGGAGGAGATGACCTTCGATCCCGATGTGCCCACCCCGCAGGAGGTTTTGGGTTTCAATATTGGCGAGTGGCATCTGCGCCATGGTCTGGTGGTGCGCTATCTGGAGGCCATCGCCGAAGCTTCCGACCGCGTTACGCTTCATGAGTACGGGCGCACCTACGAGCAGCGGCCGCTGATTCTGCTCACCATCACCCATCCCGATAATCAGGCGGATATTGAGGACATCCGCGAAAATCACGTGGCTCTCAGCAATCCGGAGGTGTCCGGCGATATGGACCT
>JBMCPG010000306.1:0-3186 GCA_048626035.1 Cyclonatronaceae bacterium | reverse complement strand
CAATACGGCTTTATTGAGCAAGAGAATGTGGAAAAGGATGACGAAAAAGATCCCGTTTTTGGCCTCACCACCAAAGGTATGGAAGCGCTCGAAGGCCTGAGCTGGCGGCTGTACGAACAGGAATATTCTGAAGCGTTGCTGCTGGCCAACAAGCCGGAAGCCGCCAAATAAAGCCCCGCTGCTGAATGTTGCACAAAATCATATTTCACAAAAAAGCGGCGTTTCCAAACCGGAGACGCCGCTTTTTTTGCAAGGTGATGGCTTCAACCTGCGAGCTATCGGCGTTTTTTGTTGATAAAAATCATTTTTTGGTGCGGAATGCCGACTTCATCATAAACCCGCCCGACCGGACTGAATCCATATTTTTGGTAAAACGGAATCGCATGGGTCTGGGCGCTCAGCTCGATAATGCGATGGCCGCGCTGCATAGCTTTCTGCATGAGGTGCAGCATCAGGCGATGGCCGATTTTGTGGCCCCGGTACTCTTTAAGCACTGCCATACGGCCGATATGTCCTTCGGGAGTGAGGCGGCCGGTTGCCACCGGACGGTTGTTTTTGTCGGTTACTAAAAGATGATAACTGCGGGGATCCTGCTCATCAATTTCATCGTGGTACGGCACAAACTGCTCTTCCACAAATACTTTATTACGGACGTGCATCAGCAGGGCGATATCATCGGGCCAGCGGGCCTCGCGAAGGCTGAAATTACCTTCAAACTGCTTTTGAAAACGGTCAAATTTGGAGTTGCTTGAACTATGCTTTTTTTCAGTATTCATAATGAAGCTCCATCAAAATTAAAGGTTTTAAAGGCTCTTTTTAGCAGGAAAGATACCTGAAGAAAAATTTTGTTCTACCTGAACGGACTTCACAGACGGCGGCAGCGTCTGGTTGCAAATACATTATAAACGGCTTCTTTGCCGGTGCTACAGTCAAAGGATTGGATTAACTTAGCTACAAGACATACGTTTAAACGGGCTTTAGGTATGCTTGCACCCTTTACGGGCAGGTGCGTTTTCATAGCTTGGTAAAACAAGCTATTTCGCAAATATTAACAGACATTTAATGCTATAACTTCAAGTAACGCAGGTATCATTCATTTTGCAAGAAATAAAATAAATTTTCTTTCCGGGTGCGTATTCTGCAACCCGTGAAGTGTTTCACTGCGGGATGAGGTAGGCGTGCATAACCGCGCGAAAACGTGCCGGCTGATCCAGAAAGGCGTAGTGTCCGGCATCGGGAAGGCTCACAAGATACCCGTTTTCAAGTCCCTTTTCCATACGCTGCCCCTGGTAAAGCGGCGTAGCCTCATCCTCTTCGCCCCATATAAGCAACACTTCATGTTCTATTTCGGGCAGGCATGGCTCCAGATATTCCCGCACGGTTTTCACAAAGACGCGCTGCATAACCCCCTCAAGGCTTTTATATTCAGAAGAACCAAGGGATTTCCAGACGGCCGTGCTCCTCAGCCACTGATGGGCCTTCTCGCGCTGCGGGGCCGCAAGCAGGGCAAACGGCGCTTTTAACATCCTGGCCAGCGTAGTTTTGTAGTAGTATGAAATACCCCGCCGGGGCCTCATGCCGGCGCCTCCGGTAATTACGACTTTCTCCACCAGGCCGGCTGTTTGGGGAGCAGCCAGCAGCTTGAGCAGCACCCGCCCGCCAAAAGAATGCGCTACAACCGAAACCGGCTTTTCGGGCGACAGTTTGCGGATAAGGGCGGCCGTAAAGTCGGCATATTCATCTATGCCCCAAGCCTTCGGAGGGGGCGGCGTTTTACCAAAGCCGGGAAAATCGATGAATATACATCTATAGGCTGCTGTAATACTTTCGGTTGCCAGCGATTGCATTGTAGAAGCGTTACAGCCCCAGCCATGTAAAAAAAGCAGCACCGGCTCTTCTGTACCAGCCTTCAGCAGACGCACCGGGCAACCGTCTATATCAAGCTGTTTCTCCTCAATCATAAATTAACAAAGCAAATTAGTAAAAAAGCAGCGGGTTCTATGGTATGTGATGCTTTTACAGAGCGGAAATGAAATAAAGACAAATAAATAAGATGTTTTTTTGGAAAATTTTGTTTAAATAGTGTAAGGATTATGGTTTCAATATCTCTTTTAAGTAAAACCGTTTGGGGCGCTGCTGCCTAAATCAGCTCAAAGGAGGTCATCCGCCTGCAGACGTAAACACAATCATTAAAATGTCACTACGCCGGAGGTTTATTATGAAAGCCAAGGTAAACAGATTTCTATATTTTTTATCATCCCGTTTACAGATAAGCGCAGCAGAAAAAACGCTGGTTTTAAGTCTTGGAGCCCTTTTACTGCTATTAAACGTTAGCCAGCAACTTGTGCCGGCCGGCGCATTTGTTGCTGAAGATTCTTCGTATTATGCCAGTCGTATCGCCCTTTTTGAAGCCCGTGCCCAGCATGTAGAAGAAGAACTTGGCGCGCTGCAGCAGCAGTACTACCCAGGGGAAACGTCCCGCCCGCTCAGCGAAACACAAACGCCGGTTGCGGCTCCTCCCGGCCCGGAGCACGGCGCAGAGGTAGAGGCAACAACCAGAACCGCCCCGGCGGCAGACATGCAGGAAGCCCCTGAAGAGACGGAAAAGATAAACATCAATACAGCCACTTCTGCGGAGCTGGAGGGCCTGCCGGGCATTGGACCTGCAATTGCGGGCCGCATTATTGAGCACCGCAATGCACACGGGCCGTTTCAGCGTATAGAAGACATCAAAAACGTGCGAGGTATTGCTGAAGGGCGGTTTTCGAACATCAAAGACCTGATTACTGTTGGCGAAGAAACGCCGGAATAACGTTCGCTACTCCCGGCCATTAATTTGTAAAAAGTGGTTTTAGGTATTTTAAAACGCCTTTTATTGCTTTTAAGGCAATGCAGGCCAGGCTGCTGCGTAATAACAAACTCCAGGCTGGGGTGTTGAGTAAAAACGCCGCCGGTTTAACAGTACTCACGTAAACAAAGAACTTCATACCTGTATGAGCATCAAAATTTTATGGGCCGATGATGAGATTGAGCATCTGAAAGCGCACATCATGTTTCTGGAAAACAAGGGTTTCACCATGACACCCGTGAGCAACGGCGAGGATGCCATCACCTTAATCGGGCAAGAGAGTTTTGATCTGGTTTTTCTGGATGAACAGATGCCGGGTATGGACGGGCTTACGACGC
>JBMCPG010000305.1:0-3189 GCA_048626035.1 Cyclonatronaceae bacterium | reverse complement strand
GCGGCGTGTACAGCTTTGATGCCGGCGACGGCAACACCGTGCTCGGCCTGCAGCCCATTGGCAGCGACTTCACCCCGGGCGACATCACCCTGCGGCTTGAAAACACCAGCGGCGGCACGGCGGAAGAGCTGATCATTCGATACAGCATTTTTGTTTACAATGATCAGGGGCGATCGAGTTCTTTTAACTTCTCTTATTCGCCGGATGATGGGGCCTATACCCAAATTCCGTCAGCGGATTACACTACGCCTGAAACAGCTGATTCGTCCCCCGAATGGCAGGAAGTTACGCGAGAGTTTTCAATCCCGGCAGTGAACTTAGCAAATAATGATGTTATCTATCTGCAATGGAGTACAGATGACGTTGGCGGAAGCGGTTCACGCGATGAATTTGGCCTCACCAATATCGAAATTGAAATTCAGAATGCGCCTGCGGATACAGAAGAACTGCTCGGCGAATTTGAAATTGATTATGAAGATATCAATAACAACAGCCAGAGTAGCAACACGGCCGAGGGAATTAGCTTCACGGATGTAGATCATACTTCGGCCACCAACGTGCTGCTGCGCACCGGCAGCGATTTTGACGAACCGTTTTTCCAAACCGGCTCCGGCTGGACCGAAACCAGCCGGGCGGACGCCAACAATTTCTTTTTTGACATTCAGGCGGGCGAAGGGTTTTTGTTTTCGCCCACCGAAATCAGTTTTAAAGCCCGGCGCACGGGAACGGGGCCACCCGATATCGGCATCGACGTGCGGCACAGCGACGGGACGGCCTTGTTTGAATCCGACGATATTTCCCTGCCCGACGGCGATATCCAAGACATCACCATTAGCATAAATGATGTAGCATCCGTAGATAGCGTACAAGTGCAGATTCGTGGCTGGAACGCCAGCGGTACCGGTCCTTTGCAAATTTCAGAGCTTAGCGTACGGGGCACGATAGAGGAGCCGCAGCAATACGAATGGGTGGGCGGCAGCGGCAACTTTTCGGAGTCGGCCAACTGGCTGCCCAACCGTCCGGACGATGCCGGGGCGGCGGGTCAGGTACTGGAGTTTAAAAACGGTGAAGAGAATACTATTTCGCTGGGAAATGCCGATTTAAGCGAGCTGGGAGCGCTGCGCATCACCAATAATACCAACGTTACATTCACCGGCAGCAGCACGCCCGACGTTACGCTCACCGGCATTGCCACGCAGCCGCAGGCCCTGTTTGTGGAAAGCGGAAGCACCCTGAGTCTCGAAAATGACTTCGATCTGCGCCTCGGCCCAAATCAGGACGGGCGCGTGGAAGGCACGCTTGAGCTGGCCACAAACGATAATATCCGGATTCTAATTGATGAACAGGCCGGCGAGCTGCGCTTTTTAGACGGCGGCCTGCTTATCGCCAACGGAAGCAGCGGCGCGTTTGGGGATGCCGTGGCAGACAGCAAAACGGAAGGCGTTATTTTTGAAAGCGGCTCCGAATTCCGCTATCAGCGTGGCGGCGATCCTTTTGGAAGCAGCACAAGCCCCAGCCTGGTGATGCAGCCGGGAAGTTTGTTCAACGTTACCGGCACCGCTTCGACCTTCCGCGTGGAGGGCTATACCTACGCGGACGTAAAATTTGAACGTGATCAGGACCGGGATGTAGCACAAGACGGCTTCACGGCCGATAATCTCATCATCGATACGCCCGACGTAACGTTTAATATCGACGGTGATGTGGTCATAAACGGCGATATCACCATAAATGAGGGCAACACGCTGCGTTTTGGAAAGGCGGATGATGACCGCACGCCGCTGTTTCGCTTCGAGGGCGATGAGGGCCTGCAGCGCATTCAAGGCGAGGGAAGTTTTGTGATGGAGGAAAACGCCACCCTGCGCATCACCAATGCCGATAATCTGGCTTCTTCGATGGATATTTCCCTGAACGGAACCTACGATCCGCAGGACGGCGTGCTGTTTATGGAAGACGGCGCGTCGCTTACGACTTTCGCGCCGGAGGGGGCAAAAAGCACGAAAAGCGCGCCCGATCTCGAAATTACCGGTAATCGCGGCTGGCGCATGCTCTCGGCGCCGGTTAGCGATATGCTGGTTTCGGATCTGGAGGCGCAGAATCATGTGCAGGGCGTGTCCGGAAACGCCTTTTCTGAGGGAGAGGCGAACCTGGCGTTTCGTCGGGAGGATGGATCAGACTACAGCTGGCAGGCGCCCGAAAACCTGAGCGATCCGCTGCCTTCCGGCGAAGGATTTATCTGGTTTTTTTATGATGAAGCCGACTTCCCCGGCGGCAACAGCCCGATTGGCTCTACCTTCCAGGAGCTTCCTTTCACCCTTTCCACCAATGGAAAGACAAGCCAAGCCCCCGGCGACACCGATGCCCCGCTCAACGTCGGCGACCTGAATGATTTCAGCCTGGTGGGCAACCCCTACACCCAGCCCATTTCCACCGAATTTCTGATTGGCCGAAATGGCCCGCTGCCGCAGGCGGTGCAGGTCTGGCAGTCCGGCACCAGCGGCGACGGCGGTACGGGCAGCTGGGTGCCGGTAAACACCAGCGTATCGGCCTGGCAGGGCTTCGTGATACAGGGCAGCGCGGCGGCCGGCGGCGTACAGGCCGACAGCCTCATTTTTACAAATCTGGGCAAGCTGGAAACCGGCGAAGACTTCAAGAATGACAAGAATGAAGCGCCTGAAACGTATCCGGCCCTTACACTCGAACTCCGGGGCCATCATCCGGAAACGGGCTACCGCACTACCGACCGGGGAAACGTTTTTTACTTCCATCCCTACGCCCGAAACGGGGCCGACCTGCGCGACACGCCCAAGCTTCAGGCTCTGAACGCGGCTTCGGCACAGCTCGGCATTCAGGCTACGCGCGGCGGACAAGTACAGCTACTTTCCCAGGATGCGCGCCCCGCTGAGCTTGGCGATGAGCTGCTCATTCCGCTGGAGCTGCTGCTCACCAACATGGCCGGCGAGTTTGAAATTCGCTGGGACGGCCTCGAAAGCCTGCCCGAAAGCTGGACGATTGAGCTGGTGGATGTGGAGGCCGGGCAGAGCATCAATCTGCGGAATCAAGACGTGTACAGCTTTGAAGATTTCAGCGCGGGCATGCAGAACGCCCCGGATGCCTTCACGCTTCAAAAGCCCGGTGAAGGCGGCGTGATACAGACGCAAAAATCCAGCGGCTACGCGCGGTTTCGCC
>JBMCPG010000304.1:0-3199 GCA_048626035.1 Cyclonatronaceae bacterium | reverse complement strand
CGCCGTTCCCGCAAGGGCGGCACATGAATGGGAATCACGTTCAGGCGATGATATAAATCTTCCCGGAATCGTTTTTCGCGGATTTCGGCGGCTAAATCTTTATTCGTTGCCGCAAAAATACGTACGTTTACCTTGATGCGCTCCGAGCCGCCTACGCGGGTAATCACGCTTTCCTGAAGCGCGCGCAATACTTTTGCCTGCGCATCCTGGCTCATATCGCCGATTTCGTCGAGGAAAAGCGTGCCGCCCTGGGCTTGCTCAAATTTACCTATGCGTTGCCGGCTGGCTCCCGTAAAAGCGCCTTCTTCGTGCCCGAATAGCTCGCTTTCCAGCAGCTCCGCAGGAATAGCCGCGCAGTTTACTTCCACAAACGGCTCCCGGCTGCGCCGGCTTTGCTCGTGCAGACTGCGGGCCACCAGCTCTTTTCCGGTGCCATTTTCTCCGGTGATGAGCACCCGCGCCTCGGTTGGCGCTACTTTCCCTATGGTTTGCTTGATGCGCTGTATTGCCACACTTTCTCCAATAATTTCAGATGCCTTGGGAATAGCGCGCTTCATTTTTTCATTTTCTCTGGCCAGATCGGCCTGCTGCAGCGCATTCCGCACCGTTATGAGCAGACGATTCAGGTCGGGGGGTTTTTCCAGAAAGTCGAACGCGCCAAGCCGGGTAGCCTGCACGGCCATTTCAATAGTGCCGTGGCCGGTGAGCATAATTACCGGAACGGCGAGCTGCTCCACCTTCATGGCTTCCAGTACTTCAAAACCATCAATGCCCTTCATTTTGATGTCCAGCAGCATCAAATGGATGGTTTTTTCGGGTATAGCAGCTTTTTCACGCTCCCTCAGCAGTTTCAGGGCCTGATGCCCGTCGGCGGCTTCTTCAACTTCGTAGCCTTCAAATTCCAGTATCTCGCGAAGCGCACTGCGAATGCCGGCCTCGTCGTCGGTAACTACAATACGGGGCTTTAAGACCGGGTGCTTGGAAGTGCTCATAAGAAGCGTAAAAAATTAGCTGTGGAGTAGTTTGATAGTTTGATGGCTTCAAAAATCGTCCGGCCATCTTTTCTATTTCGCGGAATCCCAGGATTTTTGCCCGTTAAAAAGCATTTCACCAGCGTGAAAAACCTGCGAATCAGATAAAATACAAGCATATTTTAACTTTTGCTATATTTATCCTACGACCGCCAAGATCGCATATTCCGGGCCGAAGGGCCGTGCAACTCTACCGGAGCTTCTCAACCAAACACTAAATTCACCTATTCCCCCTTTAACCTTTCTCCTTTCTCCTTTACCCTTCCTCCGGCGTCCAGTTTTTTACGGCTTCAATGAAGGCGCGGGCGTTTTCAATAGGCACAAAGGGCAGAATACCATGGCCGAGGTTGGCGATGTAGCGCCGCGCTCCGAACCGGTCGATCATGCGACGGGTGAGCCGGGTGATTTCCTCCGGCGTAGAAAGCAGCCTTGCGGGATCAAAATTGCCCTGCAGGGTGATGCGCCCGCCGGTGAGCTCCCGGGCTTTTTCCGGGGTGATGCACCAGTCCACGCCCAGCGCGGCCGCCCCGCTGCGCTGTGTGAGACCTTCGAGGGCGTACCAGCTTCCTTTGGCGTATAAGATGACGGGCACTTCGGTGATGGCGTCGGAAATCTGCTTCAGATAGGGATAGGCGATTTCGGTGAAGTCTTCCGGCGAGAGCAGTCCGCTCCAGGAATCAAAAACCTGCACGGCCTGCGCGCCGGCCGCGATTTGTCCTTTTAAATAAGCGATGGTCGTTTCAGTGATGATCCGGAGCGCATGCCGCGCGGCTTCGGGATGCTGCCAGTAAAAAGCTTTGGCGCGGGAAAAATCCTTGGAGCCGCGGCCTTCCACCATGTAGCAGAACAGCGTCCATGGCGCGCCGGCAAAGCCGATAAGGGCCGCCTCTCCGTTGAGCTCGTGCCGGGTGAGGCGCAGCGCTTCCATCACATAGTGCAGACGGTCGGCTACGTCGGGCGTTTGGAGGGCGAGGGCCGCTTCGGGAGTTTGGACCGGATCGGGCAAACGCGGCCCCTGACCCGGCACCAGCGTTACTTCCAGGCCCAGCGCCTGAAGCACGACCAGAATGTCTGAAAAAATGATGGCTGCATCCGGTTTATACCGTCGAATAGGCTGCATGGTGATTTCACAGGCCAGTTCGGGGGTTTCAACGCGCTCAAAAAAGCTGTATTTCTCGCGCAGTTTCATGTATTCGGGCAGGTGCCGCCCGGCCTGCCGCATCATCCATACCGGCGGGCGCGGCACGTCTTTTCCGTGCAGGGCTTGCAGCAGCAAATCGTTTTTGAGGGGCGGAAAGTTAGAATTCGGGGAAGATGGCGTCATCATTAAAAAAAGAGAGAGATAAAAAAAGTAGCGTTAGCGGGAAAGCTCGAATTCGTTCAGCAGTGCTTCGGCGAGCGCAAGGGTATCGGGAATTTCGGGTACGAGCACGTCTTCAAATCCGTGCTGCTGCAGCGCGGCTTTCGTTGTGCGCCCGATGGCAGCTATGCGGCAGTTTTCTGGCAGCGAAATATCGTTTATGATGAAGGCTTCAACGGCGCTCGGGCTGTAAAAAGCCACGCCATAAAAAGTTTCGCGGGGCGCATTTACCTGCTTTTTGAGCACGGTATAGTAGGTGGTGATGGCATCATACATTAAACCAGCGCTTTGAAGTGCAGCCGGGGCTTCCGGCCGGGTCTTGTTGCCCGAAAAATGCCACACCCGCGCGCCGGGCTGCTGTTCCTGAATAAGAAGACCAGCCACGCCAGAGCCGTCCTGCTGCTCATCGGGCGGGGTATGGGCCCGGCGGCCGGTTCCCTGCAGCAGACGATGGGCGGTAGCGTTTCCAACGGCATAAAGGGGGATATCGCCCAGCCAGCCGGGCCGCACGGCCAGACAGCTTACAAACGCATCCACCGCATTTTTACTGGTGAAAAGCAGCGCATCGGGCGGTGGGAGCTGCTTGCTGGCTTCAAGAATCTGAAGCACCGGCCGCAGTTCAATTTCGATGAGCGGATGCACCAGCGGCTCTATGCCGTTTTGGCGCAGGAGTTGCACATCATCGGGGGGAAGGGAGCGGGTAAACCAGACTTGAGGGGCGGCTTGCATCAAAAAAATGAATATTGAGTTCGCTACAAAAAAGTATGAAATGAGCTAAAAATTCACCAAAAAGCTAAGGTAATTCTAA
>JBMCPG010000303.1:0-3206 GCA_048626035.1 Cyclonatronaceae bacterium | reverse complement strand
CAGATCCACGCCGCCCTCGGCCAGCCCGCGGATTTGCTCTAAATACGCCCCGGCAAGCTCATCAAAGGTGGTAGCGCGATAGCCGGGATCATTCACATCCGGCGACATGGAAAGCGTCTTGTTGGTCGGGCCAATCGCACCGGCCACAAAACGGGGTTTATCCGGCGTTTTTCGGGTGATGGCATCGGCGGCCTTACGCGCAATTTTGGCCGATTCCACGTTCATCTCGTGCACCAGATGCTGCTGATTGTAATCCTCCATCGAAATCGGATTCGAGCTGAAGGTATTGGTCTCGATGATATCGGCGCCAGCTTCCAGAAACGCCGTATGAATATCATAGATGATGTCGGGCCGGGTGATGCTCAGCAGGTCGTTATTGCCCTTCAGGTTTTCCGAAACGTCTTTAAAACGCTCCCCGCGGAAGTCCTCTTCCTCCAGATTATACTGCTGAATCATGGTGCCCATGGCCCCGTCGAGCACTAAAACGCGTTTTTGCAGCTGCTCCCGGATATCGGGCCGGGGCCGGCCGTTGGATGAACTTTGCTGTTTTCTGGAATCAGAAGCGTGATAATCGGACATGCTGAAAAGTTTTTCTAATTATGTTTGATGATGCGCTCATAGCAGGCGTCATCATGCTAAAAAAAGCTATACTCTATTTGTATAAGGTGAAAGCACCCGCCGGCCGTTTATTGCCGGAAAGCAAAATAAGTAAACTACATGAACAAAAAGCAATGCAGCGGCATTCGATAGAATACGCTGGCCGCGCATCATTATCCCCAACCTGGGTTTAAACCCAGGTTGGGGATAATGATTTGCTATTTTTTTAAAACATCCCAAAACCCTCTTGGTGAGATAATCCGAATTTGCGTGATCTGTTTCGAGAGCACCAATAAATCTTTGTCCCCTGTAACCAAGATATCAGCATTTGCTCTTATTGCAGATTCTAAAACCCAACGGTCGTCTTTATCCCTGATTTTTATCTTCGAAGGTTTGTCTGGAATCGGTTCTACATGGTATTTGAGCAAGAATTGACGAATAGCCGCTGCTTTGCTCTGTGGAACGTTAAGTTTGATAGTCAGGACGCGTTCGAGCTCTTGCAATACAAACTCACCGGTCATTAACTGATGATCCGCGAGAATCACTTCGAGCAGATCTGCACATAAGCCTCTTGCCGTGAAGGCGCTCACTAAAACGTTAGTATCTGCAAATATTTTCATGAAACGCGTTCGTCATTTGTAGAAAACAGCAGCAACAGGTTCTGCAAAAAGGTATTTCAGATAGCTACATGATATGCGAAATGTACCTTTACGATACTTCGCGGAAAACATCTTCATCGGTTAGCCAGCCCTGCGCTTCACCATAAGGCAACAGTTCTTTGCGGAGCTGCTGAAATGACTCGATGGCCAGCTGCCGCCTTAATGCCTGACGAATTAATTCGCTTTTTGTGCGTCCGGATTTTTTTGCGGATTCCTCCAGAAGCTGCTCAAGCTCTTTATCAATTCGGATAGTAAGTGTGGTGTCCATGATAGCATAATTAGAGTTTTGTATTACATTGTAACACAGCTAAAACGGAAGAGCAACTAAAATATTGATTCCCCCTATCCTTAACCCGGATTTAAATCCGGGTTAAGGATAGGGGAATTCCGTTCCCATCACCGCTCAATTGTGCTTCCACTAATCGTGCGGCCGAAAAACAGGCTGTTGGCGAAGAGTTTGTTGGTGCCGAACCAGAAGGCGCGGAAATTGGGATTGTCGGCCATCATGATGATGCGCCCCGAGCCGCGTCCGCCTACGATGATGGAAGCTGTGCCGGGCAATGCGGCCAGATTTTCTTCGGAGACGTAGCCGCTCACCAGCGGATTTTCGGTGTAGCGCAGCGGGGCGGCGTAGGGATTCTCCGGCGCTTCCATAAAAATGGTGCTGTTCCGGAATACGCTCAGCGTTTCGTTCTGATAGCCGTAGGTCAGCGGATGGGTGTTATCCAGGCTGACTTCAAAAATGCTGCCGCCAATAAACTGCGCGCCGCGATTTTGGGAGGCATCGGCATAAGCCAGCCCGCCTTCGGTTTCGCGGTCTTCGGCGCTTGCAAAACTGACCTTCGCCATTTCGTTATTGGCCAGCCAGCGCACGGCGTTTTTATAGGCGATGATGAGCCCGCCGTCCGAAACCCAGTCGGCCAGTCGCTCCCGGTCGCGGCTGCTGAGGCCGTTGTAGTTTCCGTTGGGCATAATGATGGTGTTGTAGCGCGGTAAATCCACCCGGCTGAAACGGTCCATTTCTACCATGCTGACCGGCACGTTGTAGCGCTGATCCAGCTCGTACCAGGTTTCGCCAGCTTCGCTGACCGTTACGCCATCACCTACAAACAGCAGCACTTCCGGCTTTTCCAGCACGCTCATACTGGGCGAGCCCAAGTCGGCCCCGGCTTCAGCCAGGCCGGTATTCACGGCATACACATTGATGCCGTTTCGCTCTGCGGCGGCTTCAACCATGTCGTGCAGTTCGGGCGGTGTGCAGGCATCCTGAATGCCCACCGGCACAATCACGGAACCCAGATTGAAGCTGCGGTCGCCCCCGTCTTCGCCAACGGGCAGAATAAATTCGCGGTTGGCCAGCTTGGTGCGGACGCCCTCATGCTGCAAATCGTAGAGCGCGCGCGGGGCGTAGTAGCCGTCCCACTCAAAAATGTAGGCCATTCCGGCCTGACCGCCAATCAGCTCGCCGGTGGGAAACATCAGCGATTCGCCCTCGATGACATCAACCAGCAAATTCCGGGAAAACGGACGGCGCGTTAGCTCGGCATGATTTAAGTTGAAGGCATGCGGAAGCGACCAGGTGGAAACATCATAAAACAGGCTGTCGCTGAAGCTGGTGCGCGTTTCCATGAGGCCGCGCACGAGGCGGTACTGCGGCTGATTGGTCGGGATGATGTAATCGCGGCCGGCCAGAAACTCATGATCGTTAGCCGAAATATTGCGTGCAAGAGAATGGACTTCAATCTGATGGCGGCTCAGAATATCCAGCAGATGATGCATACGGGCCGGGTCGTCGGGGGCGCTCAGGACAAAAGCTTTCACGCGGTCATCATCGGCTTCCTCCATCGCCTGCCGGAAATGCGAGCGCTGATAGCTAAGAAGGTCTTCGCGCATTTTGTAGCTGCCGGTTACGCTGGAAAGCGAGGTCTGGAACTGATTCCGGATGGTTTC
>JBMCPG010000302.1:0-3219 GCA_048626035.1 Cyclonatronaceae bacterium | reverse complement strand
CGGCGGCCGCAGCCGATTCTGCGGTTTTGCGGGACTCCCGCGACTGCCCCTCAAAGGTGAAGTCCACCATGGGGTATTCCTCCCGGATTTCGGGCAGGATTTCGGTCTGCACCACCTCAATGGCGGCCGGTACGGGAATATCGAGGGAGGCTACGTCGGCTTCCACGCTGATTTCCCGCCGTCCGTCGCGCCGGTTGATGAGTACCACCGTTTCATTTTCGACAATCTCGGCTACGTCGCGGAGAAAATAAGTACCGCCATCGGGCGCACGGATTTGCATCCGCTCCAGATTGTTGAGGGAGGCGCGTTCTTCGTCTGTATAGCGTACCCAGACTTTCACTTCTTCATCGCCGCGCTGCAGACTCTGCACTTCCAGACCAAAGAAGGCTTCGCGCACCTGCCCGACCACCTCACGCAGATTCAGGCCCAGCATTTCGGCCTGTGGCTTGAGGCGCACATCCAGCTCCCGCTGCCCGATTTCATCATTGTCGATCACGTCGATGATGATGTCGCGCTCCTCAAGGCGCCGGGAAAGCAGGCGCTTAACCTCGCGCAAGGCCTCCAGATTATTTTCCTGGTGGATCATGGAAATAGAAATCGGCTTGCCGAAGGCATCACCGGTACCAAAAGAAAGGTTTTCGGCTTCGGGCACGTCGCCGACCTCGTCGCGTATCATTCCGGCAATATCGAAGGCCAGAAAATCCCGCTCTTCGGGCTTGGTGAGGGTGATGGCAATGTTGCCCGTATTGCTCTGGGGGCCGAGAATACGCTGCACGTAGAGAATCGGGGAGCTGCCGCCGGATTCTTCGGTGAGGCGCTCGTTTACCGTATCTATGCTTCCTTCAATATCACGCAGGATTTCATCGGTGATATCCACGCCGGTGCCGGCCGGCAGGCGCAGGGCCACGGCAATTTCATCGAACTCAATATTCGGAAAAAAGGTGGTCTGAATGGTGCCGGAGCGGAAGCCGTCAATGGTTATGAAAAACAGCCCCAGCACGGGGATAATCACCACAAAAGGATAGCGCAGGCCGAAGCGCAAGGCGGGTGCATAAAAGCTGTTCAGCACTTTTTTGTACGTTTTATCGAACCAGCGTTCCAGCAGATTCGGCTTGTTATCCCGCTGCAGCGATTTGGAATTGGCGATGAGCGCCGGCAGCAGCAAAAAGCCCACCACAATAGCCACAATGTTGGAGGCAATCACCACGAAAGAAATATCGCGGAAAAACTCGCCCAGGCGGCCGTCAATAAAGTAGAAAAAGGAAAAAGCGACCACCGTGGTCGAAAAGGAAAGCAGCAGCGGTGATACGATTTCCATAGTGCCGTCTATCGCGGCGTTGATGGCATCTTTACCCCGCTCAAAATGCTGATAAATATTTTCGCTGACCACCACGCCGTAGTCCACCAGAATACCCAGCACCAGAATAACGCCGAACATCGAAAGCTGGTTAATGGTGATGCCCCAGATGCCGGCGGTGATAATCATGCCGAGCAGCGCCACCGGAATTTGCAGCGCCACCCACAGCGCCAGCCGGAAGTTCAGGAATACGCCCAGCACAAACACCACCAGCAACGCGCCCTGCCAGGCGTTATCGGTGAGCACCTGAATGCGCTCTTCGAGGGCATCGGCGCGGTCGGAAATAATGGTAGCCTCCACGCCCTCGCGCTGCGCGTTGAAATCCGCAACATAGGAGCGCAGAAAGGTAACGGTCTCCAGAATATCCTCTTCCCAGGTGTTCTGCACCTGAATACCAACGGCTGACTGAGCGTTCAGGAAGCGGCCGCTGGGCACATCATCGAAGCGATTGCGCAACTCGGCAATGTCGCCCAGGCGCACTTCACGGCCGTCCTCGCCGGCGCGCACCACAATATCCTCAAACTCCTGGGCAAAATACTCCTGCGCGTTGGCCTTGATCTGAATTTCTTCCGCACCGGTTTTGATGGTGCCGCCAAAGACTTCCAGATTCGCGTTGCCGATGGCTTCGTTAACCTGCTGAATGCTCAGATCGTAGGCCCGAAGCGTGTTCTCCCGGATGGCAATTTCAATTTCTTCGGCCGGATATCCGCTAAGCGTTACTTTGGAAATAGAAGGATGATTGAGCAGATCCCGCTCCATGCTTCGCGCAACATCCTTGAGAACGCTAAGCGGTTCGTCTCCGCTGAGGGTAATGCTCATCGCATCGGTAAGCACCTCCCGTTTCGTAACCACCGGATCGTCCATTTGCGGCGGGAAGGTAGTAATTTCATTGACGGCATTTTCAACATCAATCAGCACATCATCCGGATCGGCATTTTCCAGCAGCTCTATGGCAATGGAGCCGCTATTGTTCTGCGACACCGAGGTAAAGCGGTCGATACCGCTCACGGCTTTGAGATTATCCTCAATTTTGGCAATCGCGCCTTCCTCAACTTCGGAGGGCGACGCGCCGGTGTAGATGATTTCCACATCTATAAAGTTGATGGACTCTTCCGGGAAAAACGAGTAGCGCAGATTGCTGTACACCAGCGTGCCGAGTACTACTATAGTAAGCAGCGTAAAAACGGCGATGGATTTATAGCGAATCAGATAGTTCAGTAAAGATTGCATAGAGATTACTCCATTACCGGATTTACTTTCGTGCCGGCCAGCGCCGACTCGCCGGTGCGCAGGCGAATGAGCTGATCGCCGGATTCGAGGCCGCGCACGGCAACATCCCCATTAAAATAAAAGACCGGCTCAACTTCCTTATGCGTAGCCACGCCGTCTTCGGCAATCATTACCGTGTTTTCGCGGGTGAGCAGATTTCGGGGGATGCGCACCACATTTTCGAGCGTTTGCCCGGCAATGCTGCCCTCCAGGTAAATCCCGCTGCGCAGCATAGGCGAGCTGACTTCCACATACACCGGAAAAGCCTGCGTGCCGGGATCTACCGAGCGGCCGATGCGCGTGATGCGGCCCTCCAGGGGTTCGTCTGAAACACTGCTGCGCAGCTCTACTGCATCACCGGTGGATATAAAATCTTTTTCCGACAGGCTGATGTAGCTTTCGAGCTCGTACACATCGCCCACAAATTCGCCCAGCATCGAGCCCGGCTGAATCAAACTACCGGGATGGCGGTCGGCCCCGCGCAGCTCGCCGGTAAAAGGAGCACGCAAGGTATATTTTGAAAGCCGGTTTTCCTGTGCCTTAATCGCATAAAATTCCCCGGCGATATCATTTGCGGAAATAAAAAACTGAAG
>JBMCPG010000301.1:0-3224 GCA_048626035.1 Cyclonatronaceae bacterium | reverse complement strand
CTTCGCGCAGCCATCGAAACTGCTTTCCGGGTTCGAGCACCCCGAGGCCGGAAGTAGTACCTGTTACAAGCGCGCTGTTTAAGGGGGCAACCGCCGAAATATCTGCTTCCGGCTCACCGCGCCCGCTAAGCTGCCGCATCGCTTCGTTGCGCTCGATAACGGTAAGCCCGGCCGGCGAGCTAATCCACAGGCGCCCTTGGGTATCTTCATAAGCTTCGCCGGAAACGTTGGTAGGCAGCAAGTTATCCCGGTTGTAGTGTTCCAGCAGACGCCCTTCAGGCGTATAAATATGTACGCCGCCGAGAGAGGTAAACACCAGATTTCTGCTGCGCAGCGTGTTGATGCTCAGAATATAGTTTTCTGCTTTTTCTTCGAAAAAAGGAAAGCTACCTGTTTTTTCCCAGGTTTTGCCATCATGTAATCGCCAGAGTTCGTGGGTGGGCAAATAAACAAGAAGCTGCCCGTTTTGATCCATAACGCGGCTGAAGCCCGGCGGAAACGGGGTTTCTACCGGTTGAAGACGGCCGTTTGGCCCAAGGGTGAACAAACCGGCTTCGGTATCGGTAAGATAGGTGGTTTCGCCAACGCGGGCCGTAGCCACAAAATCGCCTTCCGGAGCGATGCGGAACAGGCTGTCGGCAGATACATCATAAAAAAAACCAGCTTTTAAGGAAATAAATAAAAGGCCAGTATCTCCGACGGGGGCGCTGTCGTGTATAAAGGGAAGCGGCCGGTAGCTTTCCGGGAGCAGGTCGCCGAGGCGTTGAACGCGGTACTCTTGCCCCGGGCCGCGTTCGAGGCGGGCAATGAGATCGTAGCTGCCGGTGTAGAGCCGTCCTTTTGCATCACGAACAAAAGTGGAGGCTACGGCGTTACCCGGTAGCGGCAGGGCCTGCGAGTTGCTGCCATTAAGCATTTGTATGCCTACCTGATCATTTCCAAAAAGAATACTGCCGTCGCTGGCTTCAGTAATAGCGTAGCTAAGGTCGCTGCCCTCATAATCCTGGCCATTAAGAAACTGACGGGCATAAGGCTCACCCCGGAGCTGCTGGGCGTTTGCCTGGGTTGCTGTGCTTATTGTGCCGGCGCAAATCCATAAAAAAAGGCATAGTTTTAAAGCCATCATATACACGAAAGCCGCGATATCATCATACATCATAAAAAGTATATACTGCTAAAGGTAGCTGGTTTTCCGGGCTGGTCCGGAGATGGTTTTCGGGGAAGGCCACAACCTGCGGAAACATAGTATAAACAGAATAGCACAATATAACGATCTGCCGGCTTTTGCAGTTCAGGGGAAATAGCAGCGTTCTGCTGCTCCTGATGCCGCCGGGCCGGGCCGCTTTTCACTGCCCGGCCGGGCGGACATTGCGGGGAGTGCTTCCGAAACCTTTGCGCCGGAAAAGGCTGCTGCGGGAAAAAAGGCCCTTAAAAAAGTAAAATAGTGAAGCCAACACCGGCCCGACCGCCTGTTAAAAGCCGTATCTTAAGCCTATCTACCCTGGCCTGCTACTACTCCCGCTGCCCGAATTCCAACCCCGCATCTCAAGCTATTGATCTGCTCTACTTCGCTCTATGGACATCTCTTTTGAACTCAGATGGTTCTTATACCTGGCCGATATGGCCGGGGTCTCGGTTTTCGCCATTAGTGGTGCACTCGCTGCCGGCCGGAAAAGCCTGGACTGGCTCGGCGTGCTCATCATATCGGTTGTTACGGCCGTGGGCGGGGGTACGCTGCGGGACATGCTTTTGGGAAATCAGCCGGTATTCTGGATTCAGGACCCCAACTATTTATACGTTATTATCGGCGCAACCATGCTTACGCTGCTCTATTCGCGCTACCACAAACCCCCATTTCGCTTCCTGCTTATGGCCGATGCCGCCGGGCTGGCGTTGTTTGCTATTCTCGGTGCCATCATTTCGGAGCGCTTCGGCGTTTCCTGGATTATTGTCGTTATTATGGGAACCATGACCGGCGTGGCCGGCGGTATCTTGCGTGATGTGCTTACCAATGAAGTAACTCTGATTGTGCGCCGGGATTTCTACGCCACGGCCGCTATTGCTGGTATTATGCTATACTTGCTCCTCAAATATGCGGGGCTTCCCCAAACGCCAAGCGCCATATTAGGCATGGCTACGGTCATTTCCCTGCGCCTGGCCGCCATCTTCAAAGGGCTGCGCCTTCCTCTGTTCCAGCTTCCGCAGGAGCCAACATAAGATTTCGGCTTGCTATGTTTCGCGGTTGAAAATCGTAACGGCGTGCCGGGCCGACATCATCACCAGCGCAATACCGCCGCCGGGATGCGTGGAGCCGCCGACCATGTATAAATCATCGATGTAGGATGATTTATTCCGGGGGCGTAAAAATGCCGAAAGCTGCTGATTCGACGACGTTCCGTAAATGCTGCCCCGGTTAGAGCGGTACAGATCATAAAACTGTTGCGGGGTGATGTGTTCGCGTACCTGAATGCTTTCCGAAAGCCCTTCAAGCCCCTGTTTTTCCAGTTTATGTATAATGAGGTTGCCGTATTCCCGGGCACGGGCATCATCCCACTTCAGATTGTCGCTGAGGTAAGGCGCATTAATCAAAATAAACAAATTTGACCCTCCTTCCGGGGCGTGATCGGGATCGCTATACGACGTATTTGCTACGTATATAGTTGGGTCTTCCGGAAGCATCCTGCGCTGGAAAATCTCGTTAAATTCTTTTTCGTAATCGCGCGAAAAGAAAATATTATGATGGCCCAGTTTTTCAAATTTCCGGTTCGTGCCTAACAGCAGCACAAAACCCGAACAGGAAGGCTCAATATTGGCAATACGCTGCTTTTGGCGCTTTTTAAGCGTGCCCTCAGGCAGGAGTTGGGTGTAGGTGAAGGTTGCATCGGAATTGGAAAAAAGCACGTCGGTAGCCGCCGGCGCTTCATCATCACAAAACGTTACGCCCCGCGCCGCGCCGTTTTCAACTATAATGCGGCTAATTTCTTTATTAAAATGCAGCTCTACGCCCAGTTCGGTGCATAATTTTTGGAGCGCAAGGGCAATCTGGTACAAGCCCCCCTTCACATAATACCCGCCCGTGCACAGTTCTATGTATGCAATTACGTTTATCGTGGCCGGCGCCAGATAGGGCGAAGAGCCGTTATAGGTCGCAAATCGCTTGAATACCTGCCGTAAATACGGCGATTTGAAGCTGCGGTTTACCCGTGTGCTCACCGTCGGAAAGG
>JBMCPG010000300.1:0-3237 GCA_048626035.1 Cyclonatronaceae bacterium | reverse complement strand
ATACGAAAGGCGGCTACCTCATCTCAACAACGCTGGGTCCTGAAGCTTCAGCAAGCTGTGGCATTGCCGTAGCGCACTACATGTATCCGCTTAAACAGGCTACGGCAGAAGCCCGAAAGGCGGAAAAATACGCGAAAAACACTCTGGGTCGGGATGCCTTTGCCGTGAATATCGTAAAGCGCAGTGGCGAAACGTTTATCACCGGCTCCAAATGGCGCGTACTGAATACTGCCCGGCCTGAAAGTGAATTTCAGCTCATGGCTTCGCAGGTGCTTTACACATTTCAGGAGGCCATTCGTAAAGACTGGCTGAGCTCGAAGTTTATCGTAGATGTAGAAGCCGCTTTGGATGTGCTGGTAGCGATGCCCCCCGAAGCTGTGCTTGCTGAGATCAGGCGTCTGTTTAATCAGCATAACGAAGGTTTCAATAAAATTAAGCTTGTTGATAAAGATAAAAAAGAAAGTTCCAAGGAAAGAAAAGATCGCATCAGAAATGAGAAAGACAAGTTCTTTAATGAAACGATAGGGTTCATGATTAAGCATAGCAACGAGCTGCTTGATAATGCTCAAAATAATAGCGAACAGCAGCCGGGCCACGAACACAAACCGGCCGACTGGCCGGGGCTGCGGAACGTGGTACATCTTATGGATATGGCCTATTATATTGGAAAAGGAGGCGGACGATGAGCGATTGGTTTATAAGAGCAAGTGATGTTTTATTTTTTAAAGACGGCCGTGAAGTGGCACCCGGCTCCGAATATTCTGCGGCGAGCGTGTTTCCGCCCAATCCACAAACGCTGTATGGTGCCCTGCGCTCTGCCCTGCTGAGCAATGATCCCGCGACAGATTTTGGAAAAGCAGATTTCGGGCAGATCGATGAAGAGATTAAACGCCTTGCCGGCAGCAAAACAGCCACCGGCGAGCTGCACATCAGTCATTTTACCCTGGCTACGCAGAAAGACGGGAAGACAGCTTCGCTGTATCGTCTTCCAGTGGATGTGCTCAAGCGCAAAAAACCACCGCAGGGAAAAGCTTCTGTGGTAACGACCAGGCAAAAGAGGCTTTCCGACTGTGGCATCAGAAGCAACATGCCCGCTGAACCCCTGCTGAGCAACTGGTTTGTGCACGAAGAAGGAGCTTTTTTTGAATACGTGCCCATATTCATCACCGAATCGGTATTTGAAGAATACCTGCTCGACGGGCCCGGCGACGGGCGCATAAGCGGCACGCTTTCGCATACTCTTATTAACAGCGAATCAACGGGCAAAGGAAAGCCAGAATCCTTTTTTACGCAAGAACCACGTATGGGCATTGTGATTGACAAACAAACGCGCACGGTTGAGGAAGGCAAGTTATTTACAACGCCTTTTGTCCGGCTCAACGATATGAACGGCATCGGCTTTAAGCTCTCTGTAAACATCGACAATGCCTTACTGGGTGATGATACATCCGGCCTGATGCTGCGGCTGGGCGGCGATGGTAAGCTGGCCGCGCTCAGCCCGGTTACAACAAATCATAATTCTGATACAAAGCAGCCTTCTATATTTATGCAACGGCTCCAGAAAAAGTTGAAAGGCCGGCATCATTTCAAAGCCGTGCTTTCTTCCCCGGCGGTTTTTGAGCAAGGCTGGATTCCGGACGGCCTTGATCCCGATACGCTGAAAGGGGAAATAAATGGAGTAAAGCTAACGCTTAAGGCCGCCTCACTTAGTCGATACATCAATATCGGCGGCTGGAACGTGGCGCTGAACCGGCCTAAATATACGCGCCGGGCGGTTGCGCCGGGTGCGGTCTATTATTTTGAAACAGAAGAAGCACTAAGCGAAAAAGACATCACGGCGCTTCATGCCGGCAGCATTTGCAGTCATGATAATGGAGATTACAAAAAACAAGGATTAGGAATCATTCACTTAGGAGTAGCCTGAATTATGTATAAAAAAGCAGACCTCATGTTTATGTACGCTGAAACCAGCGTGCACGTAGGCGGCGGCGAATCTGTCGGCACGATTGACCTTGCCATCGCAAGAGAAAAATACACCGACTTCCCTTTCATTCCCTCCAGCGGCGTAAAAGGCGCGTTGAGAGCCTGGTTTGAAGCCCATGGCGGCAAAGAGAATCCTACGTATGGACCGGGTAAAATAAGCCAGCTCTTTGGCAGTGCCGCCGGAGAAGGTGACAGCGAGGAAGGCGTAAGCGATCACGCCGGTGCGTTGGTCTTTACTGATGCCCGAATCTTACTTTTCCCGGTACGTACTTTAAAAGGCGTCTTTGCCTGGATTACCTGCCCGATGGTGCTGGAACGCCTCAAACGGGACATGGCCATGGCCGGGCGATCATCTGATCTCGAAATACCCAAGGTAGCCGCCGGCACTATTATCGCTCCAGAAGACTCAGAGTGCGTGTTGGATGGGAATCAGGCCGTACTTGAGGAATATACGTTCAAAGTCGAAAAGAAAAATTTATCGGGCTTAACAGATTTTCTGGCTAAAGCCTTTCCGTCATCCAAGGAATATGAGTACTGGAGGGACAAGCTTCCCACCAATTTGCTGCTGTTGAGCGATGATGATTTTAAGGATTTTGCGAAAACATCCACGGAGATACAGACCCGGATTAAAATCGATTCCGAAACCAAAACGGTTGCACAAGGCGCACTTTTTTATCAGGAAAACCTGCCGGCTGACAGCCTGATGTATGCGGTAACGGCGGCCCAGGAAATGCGTGGCATGAAATCAGATGAGGTCATGAACACCGTGCATGCCCTTAAAGGACAGCGGGTACAGCTTGGCGGGGATGAGTCGGTCGGAAAAGGCATATACTGCATCAATTTCCAAAACGGGGAGGGCTGAGCATTATGAAACAAACCACCGAACAGTACCGAGCAAAAGCGGCCTGGCAGCAGGTCAGCAGTATTAACGTAGATGATGAGTTTCTGTCTTCAGCTAACGGTGCCGCATCACTAATACAGTCTGCCGGCCTGGGACAAGCTGTCGCGTTTTGGCTTGCCAAAGGAGGGAAGCATATCTATTTAGTAAATTTCTTAGCGCAATGGCTGCTGAAAGACGCTCATGCAAATGAGATAGATAAAAGGAAAACCGGCAAGCATTTAATGGAACACGTCACTCAGATCGACTCCACTAAATACCGGCACTTAACTACAGAAGCCATTGCTTACCTGGGCTGGGTGAAGCGTTTTGCCAAAGCTAATCAGGAAAATCATAAGTGAGTACAGCCATGTCCT
>JBMCPG010000299.1:0-3256 GCA_048626035.1 Cyclonatronaceae bacterium | reverse complement strand
GCCGGTCAGCTTGGCCAGGCGCATCAGCAGGCCGGCACATTCCCGGATTTGCGCCACGGTGCCCGGCATGCTCGTAATTTCGGGCCGAAACACCGTTTGGATAGAGTCGATAATCAGCAGGTCGGGCTTGAGTTCATCGCTCACCCGCTGAATCTGATTCATGTCGGTTTCGGTGTAAATATGCAGCTTAGGCGCTTTCAGGCCCATACGATCGGCGCGCTGGCGGATTTGTCCGCCGGATTCTTCCCCTGAGCAGTACAGGATTTTCAGATCGCTGCGTTTGGCGGCCAGCTGAAGGGCAAGCGTGGATTTGCCAACGCCCGGATCGCCGCCTAAAAGCACGAACGAGCCTTTCACCATACCGCCGCCAAGCACACGATCGAGCTCAGGCATTTGGGTAAGCTCCCGGGCGGTTTCATTCAGCTCAATTTCGGTAAGCAGCCGGGCTTGAGTGGCCCCGGTTCCGCCGGGCGCATCAATGCGCGCGCGATGTTGCTTTTCGGGTGGCGCATCATCCTGCGGCAGGCGTTCCTCAAAACTGTTCCAGCTCTGGCACTGCGGGCATTTGCCCATCCAGCGTGGCGCGGTATATCCGCAATTCGTGCATTCAAAGCTGGTTTTCTTTTTTGCCATTAGCGCAGAAACTTAAAGAGTGATGGCATCCGGGCCTAAAATACCAGCAGCAGAACGTTCAGCTTGCTGAAAAAAAGGCCAAACCCCAGCGCGGCAAAGGTAAAACTTTTGGGAATTTTAAGGCCTTCTATTTCTTCCGGATGTTCCATCTGCTTCACCATAAAAAAGCTGGCCACAAAGCCGGCGGCAACGTAAGACACAAAAATGATGGGGGTAATAAGCGCCAGACCATAAAGTTCGCTGCTAAACAAGTGCACCAGGCTAATAATAAGCCACATAATTTCGGTGGTAGAAGTAGCAGTATCCAGTTTGGTTGGTTCTCCGCCGGAACGCAGCAGCAGCAGCGCATCAACAGCAATGAGCAAACCCACCAAAATACTGAATGGAGTATAGAGCATAGAAAGCAGAAGGATTAAAAGATAGAAAAGCGCCAGCCATGAGCAGCAGCCTTTCAAAATAGCACTACTGCTTTAAATATGCACGTTTCAAATTACGCGGCGTTTTCGGTGCCTAATGCAGATCAAACAGCTCCAGCAGCCGGATGTTAAGTTCGCGCATTTCGCGGGTGGAAAGCGAACCCAGCCGACCAATGATATAATCCTGGTCTATCGTAATGATTTTATTTACCTTCACTACCGAGCGTTTTTTCAGGCCATTGCCTTTTTTAGGATGTAAAATAAGGTCGCACTCTTCCTGCAATTCTATTTGGGTGGTAATAAAGGCTACCATCACGCTATCGGCATTAATTCCAACTATCAAAACCGGAACGAACTTCACTTCTGTATCTTCGTGCAGTTCTGAGGTATAGGACAGCGGAATAAGAACAACATCACCTTTACACATCAATACATCTCTCTTAAATCGTTGAGGGTGTAAATCTCCTCTTCCTTTTCTAAAAAGGAAAGCGACAGCATGTCGCAAGAAAGTTCGTGCAGGTTTTTAACCCGGCACATATCTACTTTATATTGGCTGCCACTGGTACTGTTGTGGTAGGATTGATGCGTTTCCGTACAGATATTGCTGCGGTTGAGATGCTTGGATGAGGTATTAGGAATACGTTTTTCAGGGTCTTGCATAAGAAGGAGGATCTTTATTTGAAAGATGATTGCGCGATGAGGCGGAGCTGTATGTTGCTTATTGATGGCTTCATTTCATCTTTCAGGTAAAATAAATTCTGTACATTGAAATAAATGTGCTTGTAGATACTTCGTTAGTAGAAGTGAGTGTATTCAATTTGCACTTTTATATAATCAATGTTTGGGAATTCATAAGAGCTGCGGCTCATCACGCCTAAATGAACCGGGATCAATACCAGAGCGTTCAACCTATACCCATTCAAATTCATTCTATAATGCTTTTGCCGCCTTTTTTTTCATAAGGCACTGTCGCGCTTATAATAGCGGCGGCCGGTGAATTATTGCCCCGGCCGCCGCGTTTCGGAATGCGGTTTCGGACTATTGCTGATTATACATTTGCAGATGTCCTGCGCCCGCTCCGCAGCTGCACTGCTGCCGGCCGTTGGTTTCGCTGTTGGTGATGGCATGGAAATCGAATTGAGCATCGTAGCCATCGCGCTCCCACCAGAACGGCATGCGCTCGCGCTCATAATTTCCGATTTCATTCATGGTAGCCGCATCGTAGAGCCGGCCGTTGAGCATGGTATGGGTTACGAATTCGGTATCGCGCAGGTTTTCGAGCGGGTTGCCGTCAATCATGATGAGATCGGCGACTTTGCCGGTTTCCAGCGAGCCGATGTGCTTGTCCATGCCGATATAGTGCGCACCGTTAATGGTAGCCGTGCGCAGGGCCTGCATGGGCGGCATCCCGCCCTGACCAAACATCCACAGCTCCCAGTGCGGGGCCAGGCCCTGAAGCTGCCCGTGTCCGCCCACGTTTACCTTCACGCCGCGGTCTTCGAGGTCTTTGGCAAGTGCCGCGCTGCGGATATGACCGGCCTCATATTCTTCTTCTGGAATCATGATGCGGTGTCGCGAGCGCGCATCCACTATGCCGCGCGGGGTGAAGCTGAGCAGCCGCTCTTTCTCCCACACGTTGGTATGCTGATACCAGTAGTACTCGCCGCTGACGCTGCCGTAATTGACCACCAGCGTGGGCGTGTAGCCGACTTCGGTGCTGCTCCACAGCGAGAGCACGTCTTCATAAGCCGGATAAATCGGGATGTTGTGCTCAATTCCGGTATGCCCGTCTAAAATCATGCTCATGTTATGGGTGAAGGTGGAGCCGCCCTCGGGCATCACCATAATTCCCTGCTCGCGGGCGGCCTGCATGATTTGCTGCCGCTGATCGCGCCGGGGCTGATTGTAGCTTTTCACGGTGAATGCGCCAAATGCAGCGGTGCGGCGTACGGCCGAGCGGGCATCATCCAGGCTGTTTACGACGGCTTTGAAATCCCCTTCCGCGCCGTATAAAATCCGGCCGGTGGAGAAAACCCGCGGCCCAATCATATTTCCGGCGCGCACCATTTCGGACTGCGAGAAAATCATCTCGGAATTGGATGATGGATCGTGCACCGTAGTTACGCCATAAGCCAGATTCGCAAAATACTCCCACTGCTGCTGCGGGCTCAGTCCCTGCCGGAAATTGCCGATATGCGCGTGTACGT
>JBMCPG010000298.1:0-3257 GCA_048626035.1 Cyclonatronaceae bacterium | reverse complement strand
CGCTCATCATATACCGCATTCATGCGGATGCGGTCGCCCAGCAGCGCCCCGCCGGTTTTGCGCTTCGACGGATCAATCGAAATAATGGCCATGGTTTTGTCCTCAAACTCGGTGAGGAAGCGGCGCACCAGCTCATCGGTGAGCGAGCTTTTGCCCGCCCCGCCGGTTCCGGTAATGCCCAGCACCGGAATACTTTTGCCGTTCTGGCCGTTAAGAACGCGTTTTCCGTTATCGTAAAGCAATTTTCCATCGCTATAGGAAAGCACTTCCGAAGCGCCGTTTTCTATGGCCGAAATGCCGCGGGCCATCATCCGTTTATCTTTGGCCAGAATCGCCCCGGCGTCCGGTTTTTCCAGGGTGATGGGATCGAAGTCGCACTCGCGCATCATCATATTAATCATGCCCTGAAGGCCGATCTGGCGGCCGTCTTCGGGGGAAAAAATCCGTGCGATGCCATAATTATGCAGCTCCTCAATTTCCCGGTCCACAATCACGCCGCCGCCGCCGCCGTACACGCGAATATGGCTGGCGCCCTTTTCGCGCAATAAATCCACCATATACTTGAAATACTCCAGATGTCCGCCCTGATACGAGCTGATCGCAATGCCCTGCACATCTTCCTGAATAGCACAGTCCACAATTTCGCCCACCGAGCGGTTGTGCCCCAGATGAATCACCTCCGCGCCGGTAGTCTGCAAAATCCGCCGCATAATATTGATAGAGGCATCGTGCCCGTCGAACAGGCTGGTGGCGGTTACGAAGCGGATTTTATGCTTTGGCGTATATATTTCGGGCTGCAAAGCGTCGGAAGAAGCCCCTGTTTTCTGAAGTTTTTCTTCAGCATGTGCTTTGGCACGGGTTTCGGAACCAGAATTAAGCATAAATGGAACAATTAATAAAGAATGAGCAAGAATGAAAAGATAGCAAAGGCGTGGTATTTTAAAAGCGCTTTTTTGAGGTATAAAATCCGTTTTATACTCAAAAGACCCGCAAAAATAGAAAAATAAATGCACAAGCCCCAGCCGCAGCGGTGGTCTGTAGCAGGAAATAAAGCTGACAGCTTTTAAAATACGAATATTAAAGCTGATAATATTACGCTTAGAACAAATCAGGCCCTATGTTAAAGTACGTTAAAACTACTACTCCGGGCCACCATGCTGCAATGGCAGCGGGGTGCAGGTTCTGTTGAAAAGCCTGCTTGCAATCCGGGGCTGAGGGCTTTAGCTTAGATTTTCTGCGGCAGCGGCTTTTCGCGAGTCGGCTTCGGCCGTTAATTATTTATTTTCTAAAACTGAAAAGAAGTTAAATCCCGTATGAGCAACGAAAACCATAAATCAAAAGCCGTGCGCGTGTATATTGAAGGCCGCGTGCAGGGCGTTGGATTCCGCTATTTTGTGTATAAACATGCCCGGCGGAAAGGTGTTTCCGGCTGGGTAAAGAACCTTGAAGACAGCCGTGTGGAGGCCCATTTCGAGGGCGCTGCCGAAGAAGTTGATGCGCTGGTGGAGCTGTGCCGGGAAGGGCCGGTAGGCGCAAAAGTGAAGCATTTAGAGCAACAGGAAGCAACGCCGGAAGCGACCGGAGCGCCCTTCAACTTTAAATACGACTGAGCCGGGCCTATTCCCGCAAAAAGCTGGCCTTGATATCGCTCCAGGTAAATGAAGACCCGGAGGCGTTATCGGTCCAGCTTTGCACATACCAAAGGCCGTTTTCATCCTGTACTACATCCATCAGAAAATTTCCGCGGGCAACGGTTGGAATGCCGGAATCGGTTCGGTTGTGCATGAGCGTGAGCGTGTAGGATGCCGTGATGCGCTCTCCTCCTTCGGGGAGGGTGATGCGCTCCAGGTCGGAAATCGCAAGGCTGTGCCCGTCGCGGTTTTGCGTAGCTGTAACCAAATTATTGAAATAGGCAGATTCGTCTTCGCGGCTCCAGTTTTGCCATATCGAAGGATCGTTATCCAGGGCGGCCGAAGAGGGCGTAAAGCTAAATCCCTGGCCTGCTTCTACGAAATTGCGCATGTAGTTAAGGCTGTTCATATCGTTTATAGCGGCCTGCAGGTTCTCGATAACCAAATCGGGCTGATCGGGCTGCCGGAACCCGGCGTTTCCATCTCCGCTGCCGGGCGATTCGGGCGTGCGGGTTTCAAAAATACCGCAGCCGGCGAGCAGCACGCTGAGGGCGGCGACTGCCGTTAAACGATAAAAAGCCTGAAATACATGCATCATGCGCCGCGCATCACATCTGTTAAAAAAACGCCCGGGCAGCAGGAAAAAATCGCGGCTGCCCGGGCGCTGCATCCTGAAGCCCGAAACATCTAAAAAACAAACTGTTCGCGCAAATCCTGAATGTAAATGCCCAGATCGTTGCGTACCTCAAAAAGATCGGTATGAAGCTGCCGGAATTCTATAGCGCCGAAAACTTCAAGCTCGCGAAGAGCGGCGAGCGTATCGAGGGCGCGATTGGCGGCGGCCAGACCTTTTTTACAAAAGGCAATATTGCCGCCGAGCACGTCGGCTTCGAAGCCCAGGGCATAGCCGGCTACCACTTTTGAATTTACCGTAAGTACATCAGAAACAAACTGATTAAACGCTTCCTGTGCCTCCGCAGGCATTTCTTCGAGCCGGGTTTGGGCCGAACGGTACAGCACAGCAGCCCCAAAACGATGCGCTTTTTGATAGACCGGCAAGTGTTCAATAGAGCCATAATCGCTCATGCTATAATCATCGCAGAGTAATTTCCACTCCTCGCCTTCCTCAAAAAAATCGTCGTCGTCATCGTCGAGCTCGTCGAGTTCATCGCCAAAGGGATCGGAGAGGTCATCATCCTCAAAATCAAACTCATCTCCGGCGATATTTTCGTTCTCGTCATCATCGTCGAGAAAGCCAAAACTAAGTCGCCGATCGCTGAAAACTTCGCGGCCGGGCAGGCCCGGGAGGTCTTGGGAGGCGTTGTCACTCTCATCAGCGAAGGGGTCTTCAGAAGAATCTGCCCCGCCTTGTTGCTGGGGTCCAAAACCAATAAAGAGATCGTCGTCGTCCAGGTCGTCGTCGTCGTCCCAGTCGTCATCGTCGGGTAAATACGCCTCTTCAAACATCAACTGTTCCTCGATGAAAGCATCGAGAGCGGCATCTTCCGACTCTGCTTCCTGCAATATTTTAATCCATCGGGGCCCTTCTTCCCCGAGCGTGCGATTCAGATAATCGCGAAGCTGTTCACTTTTTTCCTGTGCCTGATCCAGGTGTGATTCCCATTC
>JBMCPG010000297.1:0-3258 GCA_048626035.1 Cyclonatronaceae bacterium | reverse complement strand
TCGCGCCCCGGCCGCCAATCAAGCCTACGCGCGGGGCATCAAGGGCACGCACGCCGCCGGAGCCAAAATCCTGACCCGTTTGCACGAATCCCGTTTCCACGGGCGTAATATGGCGATCCAGCGCACGGGCAGTACTGCGAATGATGCGATCAAATTCCTCGCCGAGCGGCTCATTACCCCGCCGCGTTATGATGAGGGTGCCGCGTTCCCAGGTCTTTTCTCCATCCATACTAAAAGGTTCGCTGGCTATACGTACGCGAATATCTTCCTGCAAAAGCTGTGATAAAAAATAGGCATCCTGTTTTCCCCGCCATTCGGCCAGATAGGCATAAGGGGCCACGATATCCTGCTCCTGTGCCGGAGGCGTTTCCGGGCGTTCGGGCCGCCAGTTTCCTTGCTCTTCCGGCCTCAGCTCCCGCTCCAGCGCATAGGCTTCCAGGCCCATAGCGTAGGGAACCGACCACGCGGTAAGATCGTAGGTCAGCGAATCTATGATGGTGCTCTGCGGCTCAAAAAGCACGTTCAGCAGCACGGATTTGGGCTGCCGTGCGCTAATGAGCAAATCATTTTCGCTTAGCGAAATATCGCGATTTTCCTGAGATTGGTAATCGAAGGCGCGTTCGGACCGCCGTTCGGGCGCGTGTCCGTAGCGGATGTCCCAGGCGTCTAAATAGCTGGCCAGATGCTGCATTTTATCGGGGTGATTTTCTCCCGAAATCACGTAGGTATTGAAGCCGGCATACGATTGCTCGGCGCTGCGTTCAAAAAAGCGGTAAAACTCCTCGGCCACGCGCTCATAATGCTCGGCCGTAACCTCCACGGTTGACATGCCCACAATGTGCTGATTCAGCACGCGGCGCTCGAAGGTGAGGGTATCGCCCTCGGCGGTAATCACCGAAAGCCCGCCTTGTGAGTTGCCGGCCTGCTCGTAGGTCATGCCGATGGCCCCGTTGTAGGTGGGGTAGGTATCGCCATAGCTGGGATAATACAGATCAAAAATCTCCCGGGTGAAATACGTGCGGTAGTTCTCGTCGAAGTACTGCATGTGGTTTTCGCCGATGGTGGTCTGGAACTCCCGCTGCCACTCGGTGATGGCCTCATGAAACGGCTCGGCCGCCGGGGCAAAATAATACGGCGAGTTGATGCCCATCTCGTGAAAATCGGCATGGATATGCGGCATCCAGTCGTGATAGGCTATCATGCGCTGCCGGGTTTCGAGCTGCGTTTGCCAGGCCCAATCGCGGTTTAAGTCGAAATTATAATGGTTGCTGCGCCCACTGGGCCATTCTTCGATATGCTCGCGGGCCGTGGGGTAGGGATCGGGCTGCTGGCCGGCGGTTTGGGTGTACCAGTTCACATAACGCTCGCGGCCGTCGGGGTTCAGCAGCGGATCAATAATAACAACGGTGTTTTCCAGGTAGCTTTCGCTGCGCAGGTTTTGGCTGTCGGCGAGTTCATACAGCGTGAAAAGCGCCGCTTCGGTAGCCGAAATTTCATTGCCATGCACGTTATAGCTCAGCCAGACAATCGCTTTTGATTCCAGCTCGGTCTCCGGCTCGTCCCGCAGGCCGGCCCGCACGAGATTATTCAGGCGGATTTCCTCAAGCCGGCCCACATTCTCCTCACTGCTGATGAAAGCCAGCAGCAGCGGCCGCCCGCCATACGTCTGGCCATATTGCTGCAGCTTTACGCGCTCGCTGAACTCTGCTACGTGCCGCACATAATCTACGACACGATGATGCGGCGTGAGGCCTTTGCCCATTTCATAGCCTAAAAACTCCTCGGGCGACTGCAGCTCGTAGGCCTCATCGGGGGCAACATCCATGAGCTGTGCTTCGGCAACACCGGCCCTGAAGCTGATGAACAGGCCCAGGGCCATCATCATACATAAGAAACGGGGAAAACGCGAGCAGGCTAAAGACATGGATGAGTGCATACAGCTATGGGAAAATATTTGTGTTTTGGGGGAGAAAACCGTGGCGAAATCAGTTTTGAAGCGGGATATTGAGGTTTTGGAGCAGTTGTTTAAGCGGCGTTTCAAGGCTTTTGTGCATGGGAACCAGCGGGAGCCGCACCTGGTTTTCGATCAGGCCCATATAGTGCAGCGCCGCTTTTACAACCACAGGATTACTTTCCCAGAAATTGGCTTTCATAAGCGGATAAAGTTCGTAATGCCGCGCCCGCGCTTCCTCAAAATTACCCTCAAGCGCGCGGTTTACCATCGCCGTGCACAGCGCCGGCGCCTGATTTCCGGCTACCGAAACCACGCCGCGGCCACCTGCTGCAAGCGTAGCCAGGGTGATGGCATCGTCGCCGGCAAGTACAGCAAAATCATCATTAACCGCCGCAATTACGTCCATAATTTGGTTAATGCTTCCGCTGGCTTCTTTCACGCCTATAATCTGCGGATGTGCGCTCAGCTCAGCCAGGGTTTCCACCTCAATATTTACGGCCGTACGGCCCGGCACGTTATATAAAATGATGGGCAGATCGGTGCTTTCCGCAACGGCTTTAAAATGCGCCAGCAGGCCGCGTTGTGAGGGTTTGCTGTAGGAAGGAGGAGCAATGAGCAGGGCATGCGCACCGCATTCCCGGGCCCGGCGCGATTTTGCAATCGTGCTGGCCGTGCTACTGGTGCCGGTTCCGGCAATAATTTGCATCACATCGCCGCCGGCCTCGACCGAAAGCTGGATCAGGCGGCCGAATTCGACATCTCTGAGGGTAGGGCCTTCGCCGGTTGTACCGCTCACTACTACGCCACTGGCTCCGCCTTCGGCCTGCAGATGCAAAAGATGGCGATAGGCATCTTCATCAATTTTCCGGGCATGAGCGGCGGTAAAAGGCGTTACAATGGCAGTGTACATGCCGCTGAGCTGTAGTTTATGGCTTTTGCGCTGCGTTTGCTGCGTGTATGGCATTATCAGAAGGAATAGATAGGTTTTAAAAAGCTTAAACATGCGGCCGGCACCAGCTCTGAAAAACCAACAGGTATAATCAGAAGCTGAAACCGACAAGATAAACAATACATAATATTTGGCATTTTCTCGATGCCTTCCGCCGCATTTAACAATTTTCCAGCGCTTTTACATCAGCCGGTGCTTTGCATGGCCGCCGCCAGCCCGTTGATGCTGGTAAACAGCAGATACCGCAAGGTTTCGTCGGCCTCTGCACCCGAGGCCTGCTGCTCGCGCCAGCGTTTCATGAGCTCGGCCTGTATGATGTTGAGCACATCGGTATAAGGGTTGCGCAGCCGGATAG
>JBMCPG010000296.1:0-3263 GCA_048626035.1 Cyclonatronaceae bacterium | reverse complement strand
GCGGTCTGCGGTCTGCGGTCTGCGGTCTGCGGTCAAAAAAATAATTCACCATTCACCATTCCTCATTCACAACTATAAAATACTTTCCCAACCCGGTTTATGTGATCCAGTAAATCCGGATTGGAAATTTGCGCACGGATGGAGAGGTCTATTTTGTAGGGCAGCAGCAGATCGTCGAGCTCGTTTTCTATGGTAAAAAGCAGCTCGAGATTCAGGTCCGGGCCGTCGAGCGTCAGGTCGATGTCCG
The DNA here is from genome assembly GCA_048626035.1 of Cyclonatronaceae bacterium. GTDB lineage: Bacteria > Bacteroidota > Rhodothermia > Balneolales > Cyclonatronaceae > Cyclonatronum. The sequence goes on along the minus strand of JBMCPG010000296.1, from coordinate 3,016 downwards.
AGCCATTGCGATAATTGCCTTTGGCCCGGGAACCGTATAAAATAGCGCGTTCTACTTCAGGGTGACGGGCAAAAACACCGTTTATGGCTTCAACGGTGCGGGGCTTCAATCCGGAGTCGAGGGTGATTTCCTTGCTCATGTCTGCTCATTTTCTATGTGCTGCATTTTGGTTTGAAACGCTTTAAAAGCCGGATAATAGCGTTCTATAATATCAAAAAAAATTTGCTGTGCCGTATCTTCATTGTAAGTATGTGATGTCAGATTTCTGCTTTTTATCATATCCATCCAAACCTCACCATTTGAAATGAGTTCAGTCGAGAAGGCCTCACGGGTAGCATCTTTTGATCCATATATTTTTAATCCCCCAACTTCAGCTAAATAATCTTTCATCACTTTCCAGGCCAGCTCATGCGTGTATTCAAAACGCTGAATACATCCTTCTTTTATAATATCATCCAGGAAGGCATCTTCTGATATTTCACCAACATCATTGCTTTCATAGTCTTTATTGATGGTGTGAATAGCTTCTTCCAGCTTTTTAAACGCTTTTTTATAGTTTGAAAACCGTTGTATCCAGCGAATATCTTGCGTGCTCATATCATGCAGGGGTTTGGAGTGGATGTATGATGTCGCAAGATACAAACAAAAAAAGCCGCCAACGACGTTTGTCATTGACGGCTCTTTTTTTGAGTGAATCGGGGGGGGCTCGAACCCCCGACCAGCGGCTTAAAAGGCCGATGCTCTACCAACTGAGCTACCGATTCATCATCATTCAAAAAACGTGTTTTGTTTTTCGTTTGAAGATTCCAAATATAAGGACGATTTGAAGCGAGCGCAAGCCTGAATTTATTTTTTTTAATGAGACTGCCCTTGTGCTCACCAGGCCGGGAATCATGGTTTAGGAGATGTATGCATGGTTTATTGATTTTCCTGTGGCTGTACTTCGGTATCTATGGCGGCCTGCAAACGGGCTTCCAGGCTGCTCTTGCCCGGCTTCCCGCTGCCACCAGCGTTGCCCATAAGTTTCTGCCGGGCCTTGTTCATATCGGCTTCGCTAATGGTGATGGCCGACAGATCGTAGTGCTCCATTTTTTCGAGATCAAAGCCTTCGTCGGTGTGCAGATTCCGGCGCAGGCTGTTGTAGGCCGCTTCCCGCGCAATAAACGATATTTCGGCCCCGGTGAAGCCTTCCAGCCCGCGGCCAAATTCGGGCTTGTCCATCTGCGCCTCTACCGGCATATCTTTGGTTACGATCTCGAAAATCTTGCGGCAGCCCTCGGCATCCGGCTTTTTGACCTCCAGTTGATAATCGAAGCGCCCGGGCCGCAGCAGCGCCTGATCAATCAGTTCTACGCGGTTGGTGGCGCCGATGACGCAAATGCGGCCGTATTCCTCCACGCCGTCCATCAGCGATAACAACTGATTCACAAAGCGGGCATCGGTGCGCAGGGTTTCGGCATCGGAGCGGCTCTGGGCAATGGCATCAATCTCGTCGAAAAAAATGATGGCCGGCTGCATTTCCCGGGCTTCATCAAATAGTTCGCGCAAGTTTTCTTCGCTCGCGCCCTGATATTTATTGATGAGCTCGGGCCCTTTCACCGAGATAAAATGCGCCTCTACTTCATTCGCTATCGCTTTGGCCACCATGGTTTTCCCGCAGCCCGGCGCGCCGTAGAGCATCATGCCTTTGTGCGGGGTGATGCCCAGATGTTTGAAGAGTTCGGGCTTGCGCAGCGGCAGCTCTATCACTTCCCGCACCTGCGTTATGATGTCGTCTATGCCGCCGATTTCATCAAAACTGATTTTGGGAATGTTGCGCTTGCGCTCCTGCGACGCCTCGGATGCAGCGCTTTCTTCCGGGGCGTTTTCTTCGGCTGCGCCAAAGCTTTTTTTGCCGCCGCCCGCGCTCGTGAGTTTATGAATGATGCCCGCCGGTTTCCGCTCCACCCGCGAACCCACCACCCTACGCGTATAATAGGTGGCCCAATTCGGATTTTCGTTGGTATCAATATGTTCGGGCAGCCGCTGTATGATGGCTTCGGTGCTCGCAAAATCGAAGGAGGGGCACAAATGCAGCAGCTTGTCTTCGGCCTGCTGCCGCAAAATGGCCAGCATCTGATGTTTATCGACCTGCCACAGGCCTTCCTGCACGAAATGCCCGATCTGAAACCAGAAGACTTCCGTAAACAGCCGCTCCCGCTCTTCGGGTAAATACCGGCTGATGGCATCGAGGGCGGCATAGCCCCAGCCGTCGGGACGTACATCCTGGCGCTGCTGCGCTTCGGTGATGCGCTGCTCCTCGTCCTGTACGCGGTCAAAAACGGCCAGTAAACGACTGCCTGACAGCGGTATGCCGTCGGCTTCGCACTCGGTTTCATCATAGCCGATAAGCTGCTCGGCCAGCGCCCGCAGCCGGTGGAACTCCTGGCGGAACGCGGCCGGGCCAAATTGCAGGGTGATGGCTTCGGTTTTGGCGGCCAGCGCCTCGGCCATTTCGCCCTTAATTTCATTGATTTCTACAAGCGAACCCAGGGCCTCAACGGCCGTGCTCACCCCGCCGGAAAGGCGCTCTTTTGAAAATGTGATGGAAAATGTATGCATGTGCTTCTAAACGCCTTCGGGGCGGAATCCATTCATAAAAAAGCCTCTCATCGCCTGATATCTTTGTGCCCGCAATGAGTCTTGCACAGCTCGAACCCAAATCCCGTCAGGGATTTAATATGAGCAGCCCCTTCAGCTCTGAATAAATGCTTCTTACCTTTTGTGCGGACAAAAGGTAACCAAAAACCGCCGGCTGGAGAAAAAGACTAAACTCCACTCCGCTCCGCTAAAAGAAACCAAAGCTCCGGCGCGCTCCGTGCCATTTTAGCAGCTCCTCAGCGGAGTGGTTTCTTTTTTAACGCTCCTCTTCGTTGCGTTTTTAACGCCTTTTTTTCCTTAGGCCGGGTGATCTGGAGCTAAATTACGAACCCGATGCCTTCAAGAAGTTTTGCATAGCTTCAACCCGAATCCCGTC
>JBMCPG010000295.1:0-3271 GCA_048626035.1 Cyclonatronaceae bacterium | reverse complement strand
TGACAATCTCATGGTCCCGGGCCGATTCAAATCCGTTGCTGTGGGGCATCCGCCCCAGAAGCACGACTTCAAACGCAGTAAAACCAAACGAAAGCTGAAGCTGCTGCATCATCACCGCACGGCGGCGGGCGAGGTCTTTGAGCGAAAGCTGGTGCAGCGGCTCACCATCAATCAGCACTTGTCCGGCATCTGGTGAAAGCTCGCCGGTCAGGGTTTTCAGGAAGGTGGATTTTCCCGCACCGTTTTTGCCCAGCACGGCCGAGAAACAGCCCGGCCGCAGGCGCATGGAAACATCCTGAAGGAGCTGATGGCCGTTTATGGCAAGGCTGATGTCGCGGGCTTCAATCATGGTAGGCTTGTAGTGTGCTTGAAAAAACTTTGTGACTCAACTTTCGCGGTTTGCTGGTGCCTAAATACGGTTAAAACTCAAAATTTCCATCCTAACCCGTCGTTTTCTGCAAGTGCGAAAGTTGATGTAAGAAGGTAGGGTGATGGCATCGCGGGCCGGTGGCTTCGCTCAGAGATAGCCGCCGCCGCGATTGCGCAAGAGCAGCCAGAGGAAAAATGGCGCGCCGAAGGTCGCCGTAAGAATGCCGATGGGCAACTCGGCCGGAGCAACCATGGTGCGTGCCAGCAGGTCGGATGCAATGAGCAGAAGTCCGCCCAGCAGCGCCGAACCCGGCATCAAAAAGCGATGATCGGGGCCAATCCACAGCCGCAGGATATGGGGCACGACCAGCCCGACAAAGCCGATGAGCCCGCTTACTGAAACGGCCGCTCCAACGGCCAGGCCCACAAATACGATGATAGTTTTCTTCAGCCGCTCGACTTCTATGCCCAAATGGCGCGCCTCAGTTTCTCCTAAAAGCATGGCATTTAAGCCTTTAGACAGGCGAGGCAGCACGAATATCGCCAGCAGCATGAGCGGCATCACGATGGCGACCGAGTTCCATACGGCCCCGCCCAGGCTTCCAAGCGTCCAGAAGGTAAGATCACGGAGTTGATCATCGTCGGCCAGAAAAATCATGAACCCGATTACTGCGCCCGCCATAGCGTTGATGGCGATGCCGGCCAGCAGCATGGTGGCTACGTCGGTACGGCCGCCCTGCGTGGCCAGGCGATATACCAGAACCGTAGTTCCCGTGCCGCCCGCAAAAGCAGCCAGCGGAACCAGCGCTGTTGACGGTAGCGCAAGGCCGGCCGCCTGAATGCTTCCGGCCATCACCAGAGCGATAGCCGTGGCCAGCGCCGCGCCGCTGGATACCCCGACCAGGCCGGGATCGGCCAGCGGATTCCGGAACAAACCCTGCATCGCCGCTCCCGAAACCGCCAGCGCGGCTCCAACCAGCAGGCCCAGCAGCACCCGCGGCAGACGAATCTGCAGCAAAACCGAAGCCTGAACCTTTTCTACTTCCCCGGCATCAATGCCAAGCTGCGAGAGTAGAATGCGCAGCACCTCTGCCGGCGGAATGCTTACGGCTCCGATGCCCGCCGAGAGCAGAATCATCCATACCAGCACCACCGCCAAACCGGAAAGTACGAGTACTGATCGGCGAAAGCGCGGCAGCGTTTGCCAGCTGTTGGAGTAGGTTTTCAGACGAAGAAGCAAGATAGAAGGTTAAAGGTTTGAAGGAGAAAGGAGAAAGGAGAAAGGAGAAAGGTTAAAAGGGGAAAGGTTGAAAAATTGGTAGAGAATTTATTCACAACTCACAACTCTAAATCCGGGTAGAGGAGCTGCATTAAATCCATGACGGCATCGCCGAGGCGGGGGCCGAAACCGAGCAGGTAGGTGCCTTCCATGCTGTGAATGCGGCCGTTTTCGGCGGCGGCGGTGAGGGAAATGCCGGGCGCTTCGAGCACGCCACCGGCTCCGCCGACGCTTTCCAGGCCGCTGTCCATCATCAGAATTACATCAGGATCAGCCTCTACTACAGCCTCAGCGGTGAGCGGCTTATAGCCTTCAAAACTGTCAAAGGCATTTTCGCCGCCGGCCAGCTCAATCATGGTTTTGGCGGAGGTTGCGTTTCCCGCCACGCTTAAACTGTTTGGCCCGCGGGCATAGATAAAGAGTACGCGCGGGGCTTCGTCGGCGCGGGATGCGCGCAGCCGGGCCGCTTCATCGAGCTGGGCACGGAGCTCTGAAATAAGCTCCTGCGCAGCTTGTTCTCGCTCAAAAACATCACCTATAATTTTGATGCGTTCAAGGGCAGCCTCCACGTTTTCCTGATAGGGCAGCAGCAGCATAGACGTGCCGGTGCTGCGAATCTGCCGGATGGCCGTTTCGGGGCCGGCCGCGCCGCTGGCCAGAATCAGGCTGGGGGAGAAAGAAAGCAGGCCTTCGGCCGATAAATTCCGGGTGAAGGAGACTTTCGGCAACTCGTCGGCCGCCTCCGGATACGTGCTGGATTCATCTACAGCCACAAGCGTCTCTTCGGCCCCGACGGCAAAAATAGTTTCGGTTACCGCGCTGCCCACGGAAATGACGCGGGAGATATCCCCAACGTCTGCCGTTTCCCCGTCAGCGCCAGTAACTTCCTGCGCTGCTGCTGGCTGAGGTGCCAGCAGCAGTAGCAAGGCCGCGATACCAGCCAGGAGCCGGATGCCATCATGCTTAATTATATTGATGAAAGTCGGCATCATACGGCCTCCAGAGGTCGGAGTTCATTAACAATCTGGGTCCAGTCTTCTCGCTGCGGGATGCCCGGCTTGCGCGCGCCGAAGAAAGACACCAGCGTTGCGCCGTCGGCATCATACAGCTCCAGCGAATGAACCGGACCGTCTTCCGTGGGCTTTTCTACCAGCCAGCACTCGGCTACGCCGGGCTGCCGCAGATGCAGATTAAATTCCGGATCCAGCACATTGAGCCAGTCGCCCATCATCTTGATTTTACGCACCGGCCCCGAATGAATCTGAATCATGCCCCGGTTGCCAACAAATACCATGATGGGCACCTCGCGGTTGGCGGCCAGTTCGAGCATGTAGCGCACTACCGTGAGCGGCATCTGCCACGAAAAGTCGGTGCGGGCTACGCGCAGCGCGTCGGTGCGGCTGATGCGGTATTCGCGCAGCATGCTGTGGAAATCGTGGGTGTCCTGCAAGTTCGACCAGGCCGTCATGAAGCCCTGCGTATCGACTTCATCCAGCGGCAGCGGTGGCTTTTTATCGGTTTCCTTTTGGGGCACAAATTCCTGCGACTGTGTTTCAGCACGGAAGCTGTCCACAAACGCATGATAGGCCGAAAGCTGGTCGGCCGACGGCTTTTTGAGGTAGA
>JBMCPG010000294.1:0-3273 GCA_048626035.1 Cyclonatronaceae bacterium | reverse complement strand
AGCAGCCTGGGTGGACTAAAAAGCTCTGTCGCCATCATTTTGTACAAAACCCACAGAAAGCCGGTTCTGATAAACAGAGCCGGCTTTTTGTATTTAAGGCAGATTTAAAAAACGAATCCATCCCCCATCGGATTCTGAAATAATGCAAGGAAAAAGGAGTCGGCAAAAGGCCGGACGCAAGGAGCTAAGAAAGTTCAGATCTTGTATATCTGGTCTTCAAAAATACGTATTACTATTTAGTTTACAATGCTGCAAAAGCGGCCATTCTGCAAAAATTAAGTTTTCTGATTACTTATTCAGGCTTCATCAAAAATAAAAAATAATGTTAATTATTTTACATAAAAACGGCAAAATCAAACTGAGCTGAATAACATTAACAGATATATCAGATGAAACACAATAATATTTATCCATATAATGATTCTAAACATGTGCTTATAATAAATAATTTGCAATTATCATAAGAAAAAAAACCGGGTCTTATTTTATAATTATTTTAATAACATCAACAGGTTTTATTTTTTTTCCTACTACCAAATTCAACTACCTTAATTGGTAACTCGTTATCAAATCATCACTAAAAGATTAAATACATGTTAAAAAAGATACCTTTCTTCTTGACGTGTGCCCTGCTGTTTGGCTTGCTTAGCGCATCCAGCATACAGGCACAGGTCGGAAGTTTATCGGGGCAAGTAACAGATGCCGTAACCGGTGAAGAACTCATTGGAGCTACCGTATTGCTTGTTGAAATCGAACGGGGCACGCCCACCGATCTTAGCGGTAGCTATACCATAGATGATATTCCGGCAGGCACGTATCAAGTGCGTGTTTCGTATGTGGGTTATCGTAATGTAACGGCAGAAGTAACGATTGCCACGGGCGAAAACACCTTCGACGCCGAGCTCGAGCCAGATGCCACAGGGCGTGAAGAGGTTATTGTTACCGGTATTGCTTCGCGCACCTCCCGTTCTGTTTCCGAAGTTGCAGTTTCACGGCTTGATGCTGAGTCGTTTACCGACAATACGTCCTTTCAGGATTTATCGCAGCTTGTTGGCGGCCGCGTTTCTGGCGTTAATGTGCAGCCCTCAGGTGGTACCGTTGGGTCAGGCGTTCGTTTTAACATGCGTGCCGGCGGCGGACTCGGAGGCCAGGGACAACCTTTAATTTTTGTTGATGGTATCCGTATCGACAATTCGCAAATTGCCGGTCCCGGCCGCGGTGGGCAGGGAACAGGTACCCTGGCCGATATCAATATGGGAGAAGTTGAGTCCATCGATATTCTGAAAGGCCCTGCGGCAGCGGCACTATACGGAACAAGCGGTTCTAACGGGGTTGTACTCATCACAACCAAGCGCGGCAGCGCCGTAGGTTCCGAGGGCGGTTTAACCGTAAACGCAAGCACAACGCGCGGTACCAGCGAGTTTGCACGCGAAAGCCAGACGGAGCAATATTTGTCGGAAAACAGCATCAATGATGTTTTCCGTACGGCCTTGCTGGAAGAATATAGCATCAATGCATCCGGCGGCTCAGAGTTTGTTCGCTATTACACCTCTTTCAATCAGCGTCAGGAAGAAGGTACTCTGCCACGTAATTACATGGATCGCCAGAGCTTCCGTGCCAATTTCGATGCCTTTCCGCGCGAAGACCTCACCGTGAGCGTAAGCACCGGCTTTACGCGTAACGAAACCGCCCTGCCCGATAACGATAACAGCATAATCGGCTACCTTGGCAACGTTATATTAGCACAGGGCGGCGACGAGGGCACCTTTAGTAATACCGATGAAGAAGCCATTAACGCCATCAGCGATGTTACCGAACAGCGGCGTTTTCTTGGTTCTGCCAATTTGCAGTACCGGCCAATCGAAGGGCTGGAGCTGAATGCTTCAGTCGGCTATGATGGAGCCAACCTGCGGCGCGACGAAACAATCCCGCCCGGCTTTTCAGTGGTTGGCCCGGGTACAGAAGGTCAGCGTTATATTTTGAACCGTGCCAATGAGCAGTTTACCTACGACCTGAGCGGGCGCTATAGCTACAACATCACCCCGCAAATCAGTGCTTCTTCTGTGGCTGGCGCTCAGTTATTTGATCGCACCCTGGAAAATGATTTCACTCAAAAACGTGGTTTCGCAACCCCATTGATTACCAATATCGGAGCTGGCGAAGATTTCATTGATGGAGACGAGAGCTTCCTGAATAGCCGGGAAGCCGGTGTGTTCTTCGAGCAGAACATCAACTACGACAGCAAATATTTGTTCAGCGTGGGCGGTCGTCAGGATTTTGCGGCCGCTATCGGGGAAGAAGCGCCGAATATTTTCTATCCCAAAGCTTCTGCTGCCGTTCGTCTGGATAACGTTTTTGACCTTCCGGCATCCATAGGCTTCCTGAAAGTGCGTACCGCATACGGCGAAACCGGCAACCTACCGGGCTTTAATGACGGCGCTTCCCGGCTTTGGTCGGCCGCCAACTCCGGCTACGGAACCGGTGCCATTATTGACTTCGTAGGCAACGAAGAAATTAAGCCTGAGCGCGTAAAAGAGCTCGAATTTGGAGTGGAAGCAGATTTATTCGAACGTGTAGGCCTGGATATGACCTACTATCAGCTATGGGCTGAGGATTCCATCATCGGATTTCGTCAGGCGCCTTCTACCGGAGTCATTAATACAGTTCCGTTTAACGTAGGCGGTGTTGAAGGCTATGGATTCGAATCTACGGTAAGCATCAACGCATACGAATCCCGCAGTACTTCGCTGGACTTCGACGTCTCTTATTCCTATCAGTATTCTGAGGTTACAGACCTCGGAGGCGCCCAGCCTATTTTTGATGGCTTCAGCGTTCAGGTACTTGCCGAAGATATAGAGCGTTCTGCTTTCTTTTTGCCAACGGTAAACGGCGCGCTTTTTGACGAAGACGGCGTATATGCCGGCGTGGATGCAGAAGACGACCGTTCCGAAATCGGAAGCCCCTTTCCCAACCATACCGGTTCATTTGCTATGAATCTGCGGGTCTTCGATAATCTGCGCCTGTATGCGCTGGTTGACTGGGCCGCCGATCTCTACATTTACAACAACACGCGCGAATTCGCCGCTTCATTCCGCAATCTGGAAGAATATGAAATACTTCGCCAACAGCTCGGACTCGGCTCACCTTTTGTAGAAGGCATCGAAGAGCTAACCCCGGGTACCGACGAGTATATAGACGCCGCCAACCGCTATGCCAAGCTGGATCCCGGCTTTGCAGCAAATAACGTAGAGCGCGCCGACTGGCTCAAGCTTC
>JBMCPG010000293.1:0-3287 GCA_048626035.1 Cyclonatronaceae bacterium | reverse complement strand
CCCTATCTGCAGGGCATCACCTATGATGAAGCCGTAAACCCCATTCCCGGCCGCGTGCAAGCACCGGTTACGGCGACTCTGCCCGGCCCGACCCAAGGCTGGCGGCTGCTGGCCGCTCCTTCCGAGACCGCACGTTATGATGAACTGCTCGACGGCCTCTGGACCCAAGGCTTTTCCGGAGCAGATACTGAAAACGGGGCCGCGAATGTGTATTGGTTTAATACCGATTCGCAGGCCTTTGAGGCTCCCGGCAGTGCCGATGCGCTGGTCGGCCTGCCCACAGCCGGCGGCAGCGAAAATCCGCTTGGACGAGGCATCCTTACCTATGTATATACCGATGATGTTTATCAGCAGCCCGGAAGCTGGCCGAAGACCATTGGCGTTGATCCGCCTTATAATACGGAGCCGCTGAGCGTTAGCTATACTACTGATGCCGCCGATACCTGGCTGCTGGCGGGCAACCCCTTTGGTCAGCCGCTTTCCTGGCCGGCCCTGATTGCCGACAGCGAGGCCCGCACCAATCTTTTGGACGTGATGTATGTTTTTGACCAGAATATGAACGACGGGCTGGGCGGCTACCGTGTAAATTTCGGCGAGGACAATCCAAATTTGCCGGGAGCTCTGGCGCACGACGGCATCATTCCTCCTTATCAGGGCTTCTGGATTGTGAGTGCTTTGCCAGCTTCGTCCAGTAGTATTACTTTTGATCCGGCCTTTATTGCCGGGGAAAGCGGAACGTTTTACCGTACGCCCTCTTCCACGCGCGAGCTTTCGGAAGAATCCCGGCCTTCGCTTCAGGAAGCTCCCATAGATGTGGTGATGGCGGTGAGCGGGCAGGAGCTGAATGAGGCCGCCGTGCTGCGTATCGGCGCGGCAGCGCAGCAGCGCGTTCCACGCCCCACTCCGCTTGGCCCGGCTCCCGTAAGCTTTGGGCCCATCACAGATGAAGCCGCCCAGCCGCTACTGCTTTATGGCACGGGTATAAACCCCGGCGAGCAGCGACGGCTCCCGCTGAGCTTTAACGCCGTCCGGAGCGGCTCCTACACCCTGGAGCTGCGCGGTCTGGAGGAGCTCCCCTCCGAAGCGGAGGTGCAGCTTGAACTCTACGACCGCCATACCGGTCAGCGCATTGTGCTGGATGCCGACGCCGCTACCTACAGCTTCACCCACAGTCCTGATGCCGAAACCCTGGAGCAGTTTACCGCCGCCAGGGCGCTTGGCCCCCGGGAACAGCTTGCGGCGGGTTCGGCGCTCAAACTTGCGACAGAAGCCCGTTTCGAGCTGCTGCTTTCTTCCGGCACGCCCCTGAGCAACGGCCCGGTTGATGGCGAGCTGCCCGAAGCGCTGGCGCTCCAGCAAAATTACCCGAATCCGTTTAACCCGGGCACCCGCATTGAGTACGCCCTGCCGCAGGATAGCCGGGTGCGCCTGGAAGTATTCAATCTACTGGGCCAGCGCGTGGCCTTGCTGGTAGATGAACAGCAGCCAGCCGGTTTCCGGCAGGTTAATTTTGACGCTTCGGCCTTGTCGAGCGGCGTGTATATTTATCGCCTTCAGGCGGGCGGCCAAACCCTCAGTCAGCGTATGACGCTGCTGAAATGAGCCTGAATCCAGGATGATGTACTCAATCGAATCCGGAGGGCGGCCCGAAGGCTGCGGCCGCCCTCCACTCTTTTTTATTAATCTATAGTTTTGATACTTATGACTTCCCGAATTCTGATCCCCTTTGTTTTGATATTGCTTATGATGCTGCTCGGCGGCACGGCCGAATCGTTAGTCGCCCAGGCCCCGCCCGGCTTCCCCGGCGATCCCGATCAGGTGCCCGTCGATGGCGGCCTGAGCCTGCTGGCTGCCGCCGGCGGCGCCTATGCCCTGCGCCGGCTGCGCCAAAAATCATCAAATCGCACAACTAATGCAGACATGCACCGCCGCTGAAATATAGCCTGCCGGGCTGAGATGAAGCAGTCCGGCCGTTTTTCAGCAAGACGCCGAATGCCGCCTTTTTGATTAAAGGCGGCATTTTTGTAGTATAAAAAGCCAAGAGCGGCGGCTGTTAATCGCCCACCACCGAGGCGCGGGCTTCTTCCAGCTTTTCGGTGAGCTCCGGGCCTAAATGACGCTCCATAATTCTGCGGTAGGTACGGGAGGTGCGAAAGCCCATGCCTTATTCAAAAAAGTCGGCCAGCGGCCCGCGCCAGTCGCTATCCAGCGGCATAATGATGCCAAAGCGCTCGGTAGCTAAATCGCCCACGGCGTGCTGGCGAAGCGGCTGCCCCCGCTCGGCGGCCCGCCAGTAATTATAAATATCGAGGTAGGCAAACAGGTCGTTCTGCTCGCTGAGACGCTCTATAATTTCATTGTTAGAAGAGGCGTAAAAGAGTTCTGCATCTTCCAGATAGGTCGTCTGCAGCTTACGCAGCCGCTCTTCATGAAGCGTGCCCCGGAAAGCCAGTGCATCCATACCCTGGAAATCCGTGCTGATATCGGCCATCTCCCGCAGCTCCGGCACCGATTCGTGGGTAATAAGCACGGCAATGTTGGTGAGGTAGGGCGGACTAAAGCGCAGCTCGCGTTTGCGCTCTTCGGTAATGGTTACGTTGCCCAGGCCAAATACCCCGCCGCTGGAGCTTTTTACTTCTTCATAAAAGCGGCTGAATGTATCCTCCTGCACGAACTCGTAGCGTAGTTCAATACCTTGCGATACCTGCATGAAATCAGCAAATTCCTGTAATATCTCGATGCTTACGCCCGTGAGGTCGCCGTATTCGTTGGTGTAGGCGAAGCCCTCCATCGGCAGATATACCACTTTGAGTTCGGCATAGCCCTGTTGCCGGGCTTCTTCGTAAAACGTGCCTTTATGAGCTGACTCGCAGCCGCTCAGGGCAACCGCCGAAGCCAGCATCCCGGCGATAAAGATGTTGGGCAGCGATGCCATCACACGGTGTAAAACGATATTATGAAGGGTAACTATTTGCATATAAATCAGGGTGATGGATGTGTGTTCGAATCCGTTTCGACCTGCTTCAGCAGCGTTTCCATAGCGTTGATGAGCGCCTCCCGCAGCGGGGCGGCTTCTTTCCAGATAGCGGCCTGCCGGATTTTATATTCCTGCCGGCCCGCTTCTGTTTCTATGGGCAGCGGCGTGTAGCCCAGTTCGCGCAGATCGTAGGGCCCGGCCTGCATGTCGAGCAGCCGGGCTTTGCAAGCCAGCTTAAAAGCGGCCAGCATGAGATGCGAGGAAATCCACGGCTGCATTTTATAAGCCCATTTGTATAAATCCATATTGG
>JBMCPG010000292.1:0-3295 GCA_048626035.1 Cyclonatronaceae bacterium | reverse complement strand
AAAAATAACTATTTCAGTGTGAATACGCCCGCTCAGCGCCGCACGTGCATGGCCACAATTCGCTCGTTTTCTTCTTTGGCGGCCGCCGATTTTTTAACCGACCACAGCCTGGAGGAGGCCTCCCGATAGCTGCGCTTCAAATCTTTGATGATGGCTTTGGGATAATCCTCGCCATACGAAAAACCGTGCATCTGCTGCTCCATGGCCGGAATATCCCAGGGCTCATGAATCAGCTCCGGCGGCAGCGGACGCAGCTCAGGCACCCATTTTTTGATAAAAATACCTTCGGGATCATGCTCGCGCGACTGCTTCACCGGGTTGTAAATCCGGATGGTGTTGATGCCCTGCGTGCCGGCCTGCATCTGAAATTGGGCAAAATGAATGCCCGGCTCAAAGTCCAGAAACTGCTTGGCCAACCACGGCGCTCCGGCCTGCCAGGGCTGCCACAGATGATGCGTGAGGAAAGATGCCATCATCGCGCGCATGCGGAAATTGAGGTAGCCAGTGGCCGTAACGCAGCGCATGCAGGCATCCACCAGCGGAATGCCGGTCGCGCCGGTTTTCCAGGCTTCGAGCTTTTCCTGATCGGTTTCGCTGCGGATTTCATCAAACGCCCGGTTGGTGTTTTCAAACTCAATCCGCGGCTCGGTCTCGAATTTCTGGATGAAATGACAATGCCAGCACAGGCGGGACATCATGCTGCGAATGCCTTTTTTGTTCTGGCCTTCATCGAGCGCTTGTTTTGCCGCGCGATAGACCTGCCTGACCGAAACATTTCCCCAGGTGAGGTGCGGCGAAAGCCGGCTGCAGCTCTCCCGGCTTTCCAGCGGCTTGGAAATGTCGCGGTTGTAGTTTGCCGCACGGCGATCCAAAAAGGAGCGCAAGATTTCATGCGCCGCCGCTTCTCCGCCCGGCTGAAACGCCACGGGATTATCATAAAAGGTAGCCGGCAGCGGCGCGCCAACCAGCTTTTCTTTTACGTCGGCCGGAAGCTGAATAGGCCGCAACTGCTTCAGATCGGGCGTTTCCTCTTCCGCGCCGTTGTGCGCGTACCAGGCTTTGGTCCAGCCTTCGCGGTCGGTGATCTTGCGCTGCACGCCGTTGGTCTGGGATTCATGCCACGCAATATGATGCGCCCTGAACCAGCGGCCCATCTCCAGATCCCGCTCGTAGGTCAGATGCGTGCCGGTTTCTTCATGACTCCACACCGCCTTGATATCAAAATGAGGGCAAAGTTGCTCAAAAACCTCCTTCACTTCACAATGAAAAAGATGAACGCGCGGCGGCTCCGGAAGCTTTTCGGCAAAGAAGCCATCTTCATATAAATGCTTTAGCTTCAGGTTGATGGCTTCCAGGCTTTGGCGCACAAATCGCCAGTGCCGCACATCATATTCGGGCGAATGCTCTTCGATAGAGGGCTCCAGGCAGCGAAACAGCAGCAGCGGCCATCCGCTTTCGATAGCATTTTTAAGCGGCTGATGATCGCTCAGGCGTAAATCCCGCTTAAACCAGACCAGGCCCAGCGGCGGAGCGATTTCAGAAGTAACATTTTGGATAGCATTCATGCTGGTGCAAACAGTAGTTTACCGCCGTTGGTTCATGCTTCAGAAATGCTCGGTCATCTGGCAATCGATAAAATCGGTGAGCATGTGAAAAAGCAACCCGGTACCGATGATGTTGAACGGACGGCGGAAAAGCAGCATCAGCGCATAAACCGCCATCGCATAATAAGTGTGCAGCGGATGAAAGTTGATGCTGCAGCGGTCGGCCTGGAAAATGGGCGTGGCCAGCAAATGATCCACATCCACGAGCATGGTGGCCAGCATGATGAAATACGCTTTCTTCCAGTCATCGCGAAAAAACACCAGCGCAAGGGCTACCGGAAAAATAAGGTGCAGAAAATAATGAATAAAAAATTGCATAATACAAGAGGGTAAAGAGATATAAAAAAGCCGGCAGCGTGCTTGAACGGCCGAAAATACGGGTTATTCAAATTCCAGGCTAAGCTGATGTCCCGGGCCCTCCGGCGGGGTCTGGGCTTCGGCTTCGAGCTCCAGGTTCAGGCTCGAAAGAGTGATGCCCAGCAGGCGCACCGGCCGCTCTCCGGCCTGCGTTTGAGCCGTCAATTCGTTGGCCAGCGCATAAATCCGGGCCTCCTCTTCCACAAATTCGGGCAGCGTCTGGCTTCGCGTAACCGACTCAAAACTATCATAGCGCACTTTAAGGGTGATGGTTTTTCCTTTCGCGCCCGCCTGCTTGAGCCGGTCGGCCACTTTTGCGGCAATAATACGCAGCCGCTCCTGAATCTCGGCCGCGCTTTCCAGGTTTTCGGAAAACGTATTTTCGGCCCCTACCGATTTGCGGATACGGTTGGGCGTTACCGGCCGGTCGTCGTTGCCGCGCACAATGTTGTAATAAAAATGCCCGATTTTCCCGAAGCTGCGCCGCAGCTCCTGCTCGCTCAGCTGCTTCAGATCCGCCCCGGTTTTGATGCCGCGCTTCAGCATTTTAGCCTCCGTCGCCTTGCCGATGCCGTGAAACTTTCCCACCGGAAGCTGCTCCAGATACGCGTGCATTTTATGCGGCGGAATCACGTACAGCCCGTCCGGCTTGTCGATATCGGAGGCCATTTTAGCCAGAAATTTATTAATGGCGATGCCCGCCGAAGCCACCAGGCCGGTTTCGCGCAAAATATCGGCCTTAATGAGGGAGGCCACCTCCCGCGCCGAACGCAGGCCTTTTTTATTCTCGGTGATGTCCAGGTAGGCTTCATCCAGCGAAAGCGGCTCCACCAACTCCGTATATGCGTAAAAAATCTCGCGGATCTGATGCGAAATTTCTTTGTAGCGCTCGAAACGCGGGCGCACAAAAATCGCCTGCGGACACCTTCTCAGCGCCCGATAGGCCGGCATGGCCGAATGAATGCCGTATTTGCGGGCTTCATAGCTGGCTGCGGCCACCACGCCCCGCCCGCCCGGAGCGCCGCCCACAACTACGGGTTTGCCTTTCAGCTCCGGGGCATCGCGCTGCTCCACCGAAGCATAAAACGCGTCCATATCAATATGAATAATTTTGCGCATACTGCTTGTCCAGGGCTCGTCATGTTGTCGAATATTGGCGTTATTGGCGAGACGGCACGTTTTTTGTTCCGTTTTGGTTTTTCAGGATGATGGCATCGCAGCGCATGGCGCACATCTGAAACAGCTATCGGCCGGGAAGCCATCATGCTGAATGCTTTTTAACACGCATTTTAAACGCGTCCGGAACCAATATAATACAAATCCCTGCTTTTTGG
>JBMCPG010000291.1:0-3302 GCA_048626035.1 Cyclonatronaceae bacterium | reverse complement strand
GCGCCCTCCGGCATTTCGCCGGTTATCTTGAAACCGACAACTTCCGGCAGCAGCATGTAAATAGGCTGCCCCAGCATCACGGCTTCGGCTTCAATACCGCCCACGCCCCAGCCCAGAATGCCCAGGCCGTTAATCATGGTGGTGTGGGAATCGGTGCCCACCAGTGAATCGGGGTATAAAATAGTTTCGCCGTTTTCCTGCCGGCTCCATACCGCCTTGGCCAGATATTCCAGATTAACCTGGTGCACGATACCGCGGGCCGGCGGAACCACGCTGAAATTCTTGAAGGCTTTCTGGCCCCAGCGCAAGAACTCATAGCGCTCGCGGTTGCGCTCAAATTCTTTTTCACGATTAAACATGAAAGCATATTCCTGGCCGAAGGTGTCCACTTGCACAGAGTGATCAATCACCAGATCGACCGGCACTCTCGGATTGATTTTCTGCGGGTCGCCGCCGTGCCGGGCCATCGCCGAACGCAGCGCGGCCAGATCCACAACAGAGGGCACGCCGGTGAAGTCCTGAAGCACCACCCTGGCAGGTTTAAACGGAATTTCCTTTTTCTCCGGCTTTGCCGCATTATAGCCGGCCAAAAGTTTGATATCGTTTTCCGTAACGGTGTAGTCATCATATTCGCGCAAAACCGATTCCAGCAATACTTTAATGGAAAACGGGAGGCGATCGATATTTCCATAGCCCGCTTTTTCCAGGGCATCGAGGCGATACATCACGCCGGGGCCGCTTTGAGTTTGCAGCGTTGAACGGCTGCCCGCAAAATTTTTAGGGTTGCTCATAATATTATCTTCCGTTGAGTAGGTGTAATGATGTTCATTTGATTGAAGGAAAACGCAGAGGCTACAGGCGCATTTTATACAGATTAAACGCACATCAAATCATTTATACCAGCGTTTACGCCCGGCATTTCCGCATCATACTTTTCTTTAAAATAACGATTTATAGGCAGATTATCCCAACGGCATTTAGCGAATTTTCGCTATTTAGATAGAATATAGCGCGGCCGCTTGTGCTGCAGGCGGCGCGCTGTCTATAAAAAGCATCGTGAAATTAATATGAATCTTTTATTTTCATTCTATCCATGAATCTCATTGAACGACACCGGCCATAGCTGCCGTTGGTGTGTATGGTAAGTATTATCAATACACGAGGCTAAAAAAGGATAGAAGGTGAAGATATCAATAGTTGATGACGGCAAAGGTGGGCATATAGCACCGGCTGGACTTCCCGGAGAGTATTTTCAAAAAACCTCTGCCGGAAACAACCCCAAGCCGGACAGCCCGAGGCTTTATCAAAAAGAAACTACAGGCACGTTTATCAAAGATTTTAAGCTCCCGGGCAAAAGCAGTATTACGCTCATTCATGCTATTAAAGCACGCAATCCGGAAGCCGAAGGTATATTCATGAGCGGCGGTGTCGGCATTTTCTCATGGTGTTCATAGCCGCATGTTCATTTCTGAACATGCGGCTATGAACACCTCCGGGCTGTGTGCAGATACACCCGAAAAGCCGCTTTATATTTCTATATAATTGGAATACAAAAGCTTACATATGAATAAAATTTCTATAGCACAGTGCCGTGTTTTCAGGCATTATTATTGGTATAAATAATCTAATTTTAATTTTCATAATTATATTATTCTATATGAGCGCCATTTTAGCCTTTATTCCCATTCTTGCCGCTATTGTTCTGATGGCCGGATTGAACTGGCCCGCCACTAAAGCCCTGCCTGTTTCGCTGCTTTCGGCTATAGCCATTGCCTTTTTCTACTGGGGGATGGCGCTTCCGGATGTGCTTGGCTATACCTTTTTTGGCTTTCTGAAGGCAATTGATATTCTGATCATCATTTTTGGGGCTATTCTTATTTTAAATACGCTCAAGATTTCCGGGGCCATGACCACCATCAACAATGGATTCAGCGGCATTACGCAGGACCGGCGCATTCAGGCAATTATTATTGGCTTTATGTTTGGCGCGTTTATTGAAGGGGCCGCCGGATTCGGAACGCCGGCCGCCCTTGCCGGTCCGCTGCTGGTGGGGCTGGGATTTCCGCCGCTGGCGGCGGCTATCGTCGCCCTGGTTTTCAATACAGTGCCCGTTCCCTACGGCGCGGTCGGAACGCCGATCTTCGGCGCAATGAGCACGCTCGGAGCCAATCTTGAAGATTCCGGGGTGGCCTCCGATGCGTTTATGATGTCACTTACCCAGTGGGTAGCTCTGCCCAATGCGCTGGCCGGTATTTTTATCCCGCTGCTGGGCCTCATGATTCTCACCCGCACCTTCGGGGCTTCTAAATCCATTAAACCGGCCCTGGCGGCCGCGCCCTTTGCTCTTTTTGCCGGCGTGGCTTTCATGGTTCCGTATGTGCTTGTTGCTATCATTTTTGGCCCGGAACTGCCTTCGCTGGTAGGAGCTTTTGTCGGGCTGGGCATCGTTGTTTTGGCCGCAAAAAAAGGATTTTTAGTGCCCAAAGATGAATGGGATTTTCCGGAAAAAAGCGCATGGCCGGAGTCCTGGCGCTCTAAAATTGATACCGGCAATACCGGCGAGGCAAAAATGTCGCTGCTCAAAGCCTGGGCACCCTACATGCTCATCGCCATTATTCTGGTGGTTACACGTATTCCGGTATTTGGGCTGAAAGACCTGCTGGCGGGTCAGGAGCTGACCCTTAATAACGTGGCCGGTATCGAAAACCTGACCTATGGACTGCAATGGGCCTACCTGCCCGGCACCATCCCGTTTATGCTGGTCGCGCTGATTACGCATTTCTTGCACAAAATGTCCCTGAAGGAAATTAAAGATGCCTGGACGATCACGTTTAAGCAGATCAAGGATGCGGCAATTGCCTTATTGGCTGGCGTAGGCCTGGTGCAGCTTATGCTGAATTCCGACGTTAACGCTACCGAAGCCGAGAGTATGCTTACCGAAATGGCGCTGGCCGCCTCAGATATTTCCGGGTCGGCCTATCCGGTATTTGCTACGGCTATCGGGATGCTGGGCACTTTTATGTCGGGCTCGGCAACGGTTTCGAATATCCTGTTTATGTCGTTTCAATATGAAACGGCGACTTTGCTTGAGTTATCGCCTGTTCTTATTGCATCTATGCAGGGCATAGGGGCGGGTATCGGAAATATGATTTGTGTAAATAATGTGGTTGCGGTGGCCGCAACCGTTGGTTGTATTGGTGCAGAAGGCCAGATTATTCGCACCAATGCCGTTCCGGCCTTTTTCTACTATCTGCTCATTACCATCATTATAGGCGCGTTGCTTCTTGCCGGAGTAAGCCCGC
>JBMCPG010000290.1:0-3311 GCA_048626035.1 Cyclonatronaceae bacterium | reverse complement strand
CCAATTATATAAATGATGCCGACATCGAGGGCGGGCGCTACGGCTACGGCGACATCCGCCGGCAGTCCTACAGCGTTACTTTTCCGACCTGGCAGTTTTTTACCGGCCAAAGCAGCGCGGCGCAGCAGGGTCAGGTAAGTTTTGGAGGCGCGGAATACGCCGAATGGATTGGCGCAAAAGATTTTACAATCAGCCTTTCGGGAAATGAGAATCTCGACTTCGCGCTTGTAAGCGTGCCGGTAGAGGGCCAGACCGAAGTGCAAAAAATCCAGGCCGGAACGCATTTTCTGGACGGCGAATATGAACGTATCGTGCTGGTCAGCGCCGCCACATCATCCACTATAACCGCACCCACGAGCAGCCTCAAAAACGAGGCTGAATTCACCTATAATTTCAGTTCTGAATGGTAAAGTCTGCCCATCATTACGCAAGAGCTGAGCTATGCCGGCAATCCGGCCGCTTTTGCCGAGCTGCCCGGGCTACCGACGGATCCCGAACGGGAGGGCATACAGCGGCTGGCCAAGCGATTTTCCCCGGAGTTCGACAGCCGCATTGATGTGGTCTCCTTTGTGGTCAACGGCCGGGATTCCAGCCTGATTGGTAGTTCTGATCTCGACATTCGCTTTCACCGTGCCGTGAGCGGCAGTAATGCGCCTTTGCCCGGGCCGGAGTTAGGGCAGGTACAGATTCCCATCACTCAGCTGAATGCCGGCAATAACCGCATCAACGTGCGTAACCAGAACTGGCGGATGGAGGGCGGAACCGAGTACTACATCGTGTTTGAGATTGAAGATAGCAGCTCGCGCATAGAGTTTTTACTGGATCCCGGCAGCGAGGACGAAAGTAATGAAAACTATTTTCCGGTGCGTACGCAGCTTTATATCGAGCCGCCCACGGTAAATCAGGCGGGCTGGTACTTTTACACCGATCGGAATAATATATTGGCCGCCATGCGCATCACCGGAGAATACAGCGGGCCGCTTCAGGCGCCCGAAATCCTGGCGCAGCCGCAGACGCAGGGCACAAGCCTGGGCGAGGAAGTGGTGCTAAGCGTGCAGGCCAGCGGCACGCCGGAGCCGATTTACCAGTGGTTTAAAGATGATGTGCCGCTCTACGGCGAAAACGAGGCGGAATTGGTAATCGAAGACATGCAGCCCGAAAATGAGGGCCGCTACAACGTGCGGGTATCGAATCCGGGCGGCTCGCTGCTCAGCGATGCGGCGCTGCTCAATCTGGATTTCGACGCGTTTGCCCTTTCTCAAAACTTCCCGAATCCGGTGGAGGATTTTACCACCTTTGAGTTTATTTTGCCCGAAGCGGCGCAAGTGAGCCTGCGCCTGTTTGATGTGCAGGGCCGGGAAGTAGCGCGCATCATCGATAATCAGGCCGTTGAGGCCGGCCTGCGGCAGGTCGAATTTCAGCCGCCGGTTGCTTCGGGCATCTATTTTTATCAGCTTAGAGCAAACGGCAGCGAAACCGGAACCTCTTTCACCAAAGCCCGCAAAATGATAAAGCTTTAGCGCCAGCGAATGATTTTTGGAGCTTTACGGGTTTTATTTTCTTCCACACTCTCTTGTCTAATCCGTTTTTATGATACCCTTTTTTGCTACTCCTTCTACCTCAGATGCATCCGCCCGGCGGCACAGCGGCATCATGATGCTGGCTTTATCCGCCTTTTTATTCACGCTCTCGTTCCCGGCACAGGCGCAACAAAACGAACCGGCCGCCAGCTTGTTTCCGGAAGCGGCTGCTTACGAAAGCAGTTTTTTTTATCAGGAGACCGACATAGAGGGCGAGGTCATCACTGAACAGGACGTGTCCTCAGGTGAACTAAGCGAGGTTGACGGGGAAGGTATTTCCACATATACCATCGCCAATTACCCCGGAACCGGCCTGTTTCGCCTGCAGGCGGCCGCCGATACCGCCTACGCCCGCATCGGCGATTTTGTGAATATCGACGAGTTGCTCGATGATCTGGATTTTGAGCTCGGCGATGACGTGCTCGATGATCTCGATCCCGATTCCAGCGCCGTAGTGATACGTACCGGTGCGGAGGTTGGCGATTCGTGGAACATCCGGCAGACCAGCTTCAGCGTGCCCATTCCGGACACCCTGGCCGAGAGCATCGATCTGCCCACTGGCATCACCCTGGGCGACGAAGCCGAGATCACCCTGAGCATCGACGGCTCCCGGCTCGAAGATGTGGATATCGACAACGCGCTGGGCAGCTTTTCCGCCCGGGGATTTCACGTAGGAACCACCGTCGATATCGTGATTACCATCATTGCGCCCATCATTGGTGAAGTACCGGTTCCCTTCAATCTGCTCGACGACTACGGCCCGGATTTCTACTTTGCCGAAGACTTTGGCCTGGTGATGGAGCAGCTGGAACCGACCGAGGTGCGCATCACCATAGAAGAAAATGACGCAATCGATGTTGATCAGCTCATTACCACCCTCGACGGCCGCTATGTGGAAAAAACCAGCATGAATGAAACACCGCCGACCGCACTCGACCCGCAGCCAGAACCCGACCTGCCCGGGCTGCTCCGTCTGGAGCCCAACTATCCAAATCCCTTCAACCCAAGCACCACGCTTTCGTTTGAGCTGGCCGGTGCAGCGCAGGTAGGCATCAGCATTTATGATGTGCAGGGCCAGCGCGTGGATGAAATCACGCCGCAGGAATTCAGCCGCGGGCGGCATCAGCTTTCCTATGATGCTGCCCGGGCGGGACTGGCCAGCGGCGTGTATCTCTACCGGGTTCAGGCGCAGCCGCCGAACGGAGAGCGCATTAGCGCCACGGGCCGCTTCACCCTGCTCAAATAATTGTATTTTAAAACGATATTTTTTCCTCTTACCCCACTGCATGGACATTCACGTATTTATTGCCGATTACGAAAATCCCGAACACGCCGAAGCTATCATCACCATTTTAGATGCCTACAGCCGCGATCCCATGGGGCAGGGCAAGCCGCTGGATAAATACGTGCGCGAGAATCTGATTCCCGAGCTCGACGCCTTCCCGACGGCCGTCTCCATTCTTGCCTATGCCGACGGGCAGCCGGCCGGCCTGGCCAATTGTTTTATGAGCCTGTCGTCCTTCAAAGCCGCGCCGCTGCTGAACGTGCATGATTTAGCGGTGATGCCCGGCTATCGCGGAAACGGCATCGGGCGGCAGCTGCTCGAAGTCGTAGAGGAAAAGGCAAAGCAGATGGGTTGCTGCAAAATTACCCTGGAAGTCCGCGACGACAACCGTGCCCAGAGCCTCTACCGCCGGGCTGGTTTTGGTCCGGATACGCCTGAAATGTATT
>JBMCPG010000289.1:0-3319 GCA_048626035.1 Cyclonatronaceae bacterium | reverse complement strand
ATGCGCGGGCGGTCTTCCGCACAAACGAAACTCAAAACCTCATCAAGGTTCATGCCTGTCAAGCTTCCGGCGAGCAGGTTAAATTGCTTGTAAAAAGAAGCTGAAGCATAAATAATGCGCTTTTCCTGATCAAAGACAACAATGCCGTCCGCAATATTCTCGGCTACCAAATGGAATCTATGCTCGGCTCCGCGCAGGGCTTCTTCTTTTTCTTTTATGCTGGTGATATCGGTTACGATGCCGTACCAGATAAGGCTGCCGTCGGGCTGTGGGGCCGGCTGTGAAACCGAGCGCAGCCAGCGCATTCCCGGGGCGCTGCGATGGTAGCTTCGGTATTCGAGCGTGCAGGCTTGTACGCGCCGCTTTGCCTCAGCCAGTCTTTGCTTCACGTGCGGGCGGTCTTCACTGTGGATGAGATCGTAGGGAATGATATAATCATCTATAACTTCTTCGGCCGTATAGCCGGTATAATCATAGATTTTAGGGCTTATATAGCTGTAGTAGCCGGGCCGGCGGCGGGCTTTTCCGGCGGGATACTGATGAAACTCAAACAGCAGGCCGGGCACCTGCTCGGCGATATAGCGAAGGCGGTTATCCATATTGAGCTGCTCGGTGGTTTCGCGCATGATGCCGCCGATAACGCGTTGCCCGCTGCTGAGGGTAAACGGGAATTTGGTTACTTCATACTGCCGGCCCTCTTCATCGTATTCTACATGAAATGTGGTGATGCCTTTCTCCAGCGTTGCCGCATCGGATTGGGTACACTGCCTGCCGAGTTTTGAGCCCAGTATTTCGCTATCCCGCCGGCCGATGAGTTTTCCTTCGGGAATATTGAAATGGCGATAGAATGCCGGGCTGGCCGATAGATAAGCCCCATTGCTGTCTTTTATCGTAACGATGTTGTCTGATTGTTGCAGAAAAACTTCAAATAGCTCCTGGCTGCCTGGCCCGGCCGGGGCAAGCGGATGTTGCGCGGCTTGCGTTACGGCCCTGCTGCCGGCCGCGGTAATGCCTGCATCAGTTTTACAAAATTCCCAGTCGGTAAGCACGTAATGGGTAGTATCGGGGCTGTAGTAGAGCCTGAAATGAGCGTCGAAGCGGGTTTCTGCGGGCTGGGTGGCCAATTGCTGAAGTTTTTTTCTCAATTCCTGTGCCGCAGAATCAGATAGAAAATCAGGCAGGAAAAGCGCCCTTTTGCCTTCTTCAGGGGTACTGCTGCCGGCTTCTATATCGCTAAAAAAGCAGTTGTTGCCTTCCAGAATCTCCCCGGCGGGGGTGAGCAGGAGGTAGTAGAATTTTCCCGAGTTTTTGAAAAAGTGCATGATTGAACGACGTATTTAAGCGCGCTTAAAGTCTTTAAAAGCAACTCAGGAGAGTTTGCTTTACAGTATTAACACATTTTATCGGGCTAACCGCGACCCGGGCTCAAAATATTAATCCTGCTGCTTATCCCGTATATAAATCTGGCGGACGTTGGAGCCTTGCGACTGTCGCTCATCAAATTCAAACAGGTCGAGCTGTTTCAGCAGTGGCGTAAGTTTGTTGAAGCCATAATTTCGCGGATCGAAAGACGGTTCTTTTTTTAGAATCATGTTGCCAACCTCGCCCAAAAACGCCCAGCCGTCATCGTCGGCCACGTCTGAGACGCTCAGGCGAATCAGTTTTTGCATGCGTTTATCCATGTCGGGCTTTTTGCTGCGGAGTTTGGTTTTGGGTGAAGCAGGGCGCTGTTTCGCAGCTTTTTTGGGTGAAGGTTTCGATTCGCCCTCAGGGCTGTCGGCAGGAATTTCTGTTTCGTTAGTTGAGCTGGCCAACACTTCAATAAACAAAAATTTATCGCAGGCAGCAATAAAAGGTTTGGGGGTTTTTTTCTCCCCCATGCCAATCACCCGCATGCCGGCTTCCCGCAGGCGTATAACCAGCCGGGTGAAATCGCTGTCGCTCGAGACAATGCAGAAGCCATCTACTTTGCCGGAATACAGAATATCCATGGCGTCGATAATCATGGCCGAATCGGTCGCATTTTTCCCTTTTGTGTAGCTGTATTGCTGAATAGGGGTGATGGCATGTTCGAGCAGCACTTTTTTCCAGCTTACCAGATGCGGCTGGGTCCAGTCGCCGTAAATGCGTTTAAAGGTAGGCGTGCCGTATCGGGTCGCTTCCTCCATCATATCGCTGATATGGGAGTGCGATACGTTGTCGGCATCAATAAGCACGGCCAGGCGCAGATCGTTGAGGGCACGGGCGGGGTGCCGCGGGATGTCATCACGCAGTTGATTCATAAAAAGAAGTATAAAAGGTGGGAAACATCATATCATAAAACCGGTACATAAAAACGGGCCGGGGGCTAAAAACTGCCCCGGCGGTCAATCAGGTATTTGTTGAGCAGCTCGCGGGCGCGGAAAATGTGGGCTTTTACCGTGCCCAGCGGAAGCTGCAGCGCCTCGGCAATTTCCTGGTAGCTCTGGTCTTCGATATGCCGCATTTTTATGATGCGGGCATATCTCTGGGGCAGGCTGTCGATGGCATCCTGTATAATCTGGCGGCGTTGTTTGTGAATGAGTTCACGGTCGGTTTCGCTCTCGCGGCTGCGGTCGGGCAGTTCTATATACATATCGCTGTCTTTACCGCGCACCGGCTGGTCGATAGAAAGCGTGCGCAGCTTTTTCTTGCGCAAATAATCGATAGAATGGTTGGTCGCAATTCTGTAGATCCAGGTCGAGAATGCGTAGGTTGTATCGAAGGTATGGATATTATCGAAGGCTTTGAGAAAGACTTCCTGCACTAAATCATCGAGCATTTCGTGATCGTGCACAATTTTACCGATATGGTAGCGCAGCGGCCCGGTGTATTTCTCCATGATACGGGCAAAGGCCTGCTGTTCATTGGTTTTTGCACGGGCTACAAGATCGTAGTCTTCGGCTCTGTTTTTCCGGGCTCTGGCTTCCCGGTATTCTTCCGAAGACCGGGAATCCTGGCCGGAGGGCGCAGCAGAAGAGCGAAGTGGTTGTTTTCCTTCGAAAGGCATTCGGTGTAGCTTGCGTGTAAAAAATATGGAAAGATGAAAAAGCGCGTTTGGCATATAGCCGGGCCGAACCGGGCCGGTGCAACACCGGAATATAATAGTCTTTCGAAGTTATTAAAACATACCATGCATATTGCTTTTGGAATATAATATATCAATACTTTTTTTAGTCTTACGGCTTTTTTAACTGGTTTTATTAAACCCATTTTATGAGCATGTCTTTGCGTTCGGTTGTTTGTATGTTGCTGCTTTGCGGGCTTTATCTGGCCGGGTGTGCCCGGGCCAAGCCAGAAC
>JBMCPG010000288.1:0-3323 GCA_048626035.1 Cyclonatronaceae bacterium | reverse complement strand
CATCACCCCGCGGGCAACCGGCCATATTCCCGAGCAGATCGAAATGATTAAGCAACTTATCGCCAACGGCCATGCGTATGAAACCAACGGGAACGTATATTTTGATGTCAGTTCCGATCCCGAATATGGGCAGCTCAGCGGGCGCAATCAGGAGGAAGCCGAATCGGGTACGCGGGTTTCGGTAGCCGGCGACAAGCGCCATCCCTCCGATTTTGCGCTGTGGAAAAAAGCCGACGAAAGTCACATCATGAAATGGCCCTCGCCCTGGGGCGTAGGCTATCCCGGCTGGCATATTGAGTGCTCGGCCATGAGCACCAAATATTTAGGGGAAAGTTTTGATATCCACGGCGGCGGGCTCGAAAACCAGTTTCCCCACCATGAATGCGAAATTGCCCAAAGCCGCTGCGCCCACGGTAATACCCACGAGCACCCCTTCGTGCGCTACTGGATGCACAACAATATGGTAACCCTCGAAGGCCAGAAAATGGGTAAATCGCTGGGCAACGCCATCTCCCTGCGGCAGTTTTATGAGGGCAATCACAGGCTGCTTTCCCGCGCCTGGAACCCCGACGTAATTCGCTTTTTCCTGCTGCAGAGCCACTACCGCAGCACTACCGATTTCAGCGAAAAAGCCCTTCAGGCGGCCGAAAACGGCTACGAAAACCTGCGTAAATACCTGGCCGATCTACAGGAATATGCCGGGCAGCACGATGCCAGCGCAGCGGGCATTGAGGTAGATACGCTTAAAAGCCGCGCGGAAGCCGCCATGAACGATGATTTCAACTCGGCACAGGCCATTGCGGAGCTGTTTACATCTATTAAGGAGGTGCGGGCCCGCTGCAATAAAGGCGAGATTCCCGAAAACCTGGGCGATTACCTGGATTTCCTGAAACAATTTTTGGATGATGTGCTGGCCATCTGGCCCGATACCAGCGCCCTGAAAGAAAACAACACCGACCGGGTAAAAGGCCTCATGGAACTCATCATAGAGCTGCGCAAGGAAGCCCGGCAGCAGAAAAACTATGCCCAGGCCGATTTCATCCGCGATAAGCTGGCCGAAATGGGCATCACCCTGAAAGACGGTCCGCAAGGCACCGAATGGAATTTATGATGCCATCTCTCTCCGCTGATTTGCCGCGTTCTGGAGCCAGAAACCGGCCGCCATCATTCTATTATCCTATTTTATGAATACATCTTATTTCGTTTGGCACGGCGACCCTGTTATGGTGGAGTTCGGGCCGTTTGAGCTTCCCTTTGAGTTCAGTATTTTTGGGTTTTTAGCAGGTTTAGTTCTTATTTTTGTGGGATTTCAGTATTTAGAGCGGAAATTTAGCCCACTGCCTAAAACGCGCGAGCGAACCAATAAACGGCGTAATAAAGAAAAGCAAGCTCCGCAGCGCCCTCAAATTCCGTTTTTATACAGCGCCGGAGTCGTTGTCGGGGCTCTTGTTTTAGGACAGCTTATTTTTGCACCGCTACCGCTGCCGGCCCTCGAAACCTTTGGCCCCATTCAGATGCGCTGGTACGGGGTGGGTTTTGCGATGGCGTTTCTGGTCGGCTATGTACTGGGGTCGGCGATGTTCCGGCATGCCGGCTACCGGCAGGAAGATGCCGACGCGCTGCTCACCTATCTTTTTGTAGGCACGCTGGTAGGCGCGCGCTTGGGCGAAGTGATCTTTTACAACCCGGATTTTTATCTGCGCAACCCACTCGAAATTCTGATGATCTGGAAAGGCGGGCTGGCAAGCCACGGCGCGTTTATTGGCAATATTCTGGCCATCTGGCTGTATGTGCGCAAACGCCCGCACATCACCTATATGTGGGTTTTAGACCGTATGACCATCCCGTTTGCGATCGGCGGCGTATTTGTGCGTATCGGCAATTTTTTCAATTCAGAAATTTATGGCGTTCCGACGGAAGTGCCCTGGGCGGTGGTTTTTGAGCGCATCGACATGCAGCCGCGACATCCTTCAATGCTGTATGAGGCCGGCGTAGGGCTACTGCTTTTTGTCGTGCTCTGGAGCGTTTATAAATACCGGCCGTGGCGGCATACGCCTCCTCCAGGCGCGCTGCTGGGCCTATTTCTGAGTATCTTATTTACGGGGCGTTTTTTAATTGAAATCACCAAAGTAGAGCAGGCAGATTTCGCCGTGGACTGGGTCGTGGGCATGGGGCAGCTCCTGAGCATCCCGCTGGTGCTGGCCGGCCTGTATATGCTTATCACCAAAGTAAACTGGAAACACCGGGCCGCGGATACGACCGGTACGCCATCATCTTAAAGCACAGGGGAAGAGGGTTTGTTAATTTCGTTTGAAGGCATCGATGGTTCTGGCAAAACCACGCAGATACAACTGTTGCAACAGCGCTTGGAGCGCGAAAAAATACCGGTGCAGGTGCTGCGCGAGCCCGGCGGAGCCATGCTCTCGGAAATGATACGCAGCATTTTGCTCAACCCTGAGGTGGATATGAATCCCGTTACCGAACTGCTGCTGTTTTCGGCCGCCCGCTCCGAACTGGTAGCCAGCAAAGTAAACCCGCTGCTCCAGGACAAAGTAATTGTGATTTTAGACCGCTACTTCGATTCGACGGTCGCTTATCAGGGATTTGGCCGGGGAAGCCTGCCTATCGGGCACATCAACCAGCTTAACGAAATTGCCTCGCACGGGCAGGAGCCGGACATCACGTTTTTGCTGGATGTTGAGGTAGAAGAGGCCCGCAAACGCCGCGAAAGCGAACAGCCCGACCGCATGGAGCGGGCCGGAGATCCGTTCTATGAGCGCGTGCGGGACGGCTTTTTATATCTCGCGGAGAAAAAAAGCCGCTTTGTAACCCTTGAGGGCACGCTGCCGCCGAAATTGATTCATCAGGACATCTGGCAGCACATTTCGGCGATGCTTCGCTAAAAAACCCGCTATTTTTTGCATAATGGCTCCGCAGAACGAAAGCGCCGGAAAATGGGCTTTTAGAACTTCATAGGCCATCAACATGCACTTAACCTACTTTTAATATGATTTTCATTGAAAACGAAGGCATCACCGATCCGCGGATTAATCTGGCGCTGGAAGAATACGCGCTGCGAAATTTTAAGCACGGCCAGGATTTTTTGCTGTTTTATGTAAATGAGCCGTCTATTATTATTGGCCGCAACCAGAACACCTTACAAGAAATTAATCAGGAATATGTAGAAGAGCACG
Source organism: Cyclonatronaceae bacterium (assembly GCA_048626035.1). GTDB lineage: Bacteria > Bacteroidota > Rhodothermia > Balneolales > Cyclonatronaceae > Cyclonatronum. The sequence goes on along the minus strand of JBMCPG010000288.1, from coordinate 129 downwards.
GCATACACGTGGTGCGGCGGATGTCTGGCGGCGGGGCCGTATATCACGATTTGGGAAACCTGAATTTCAGTTTCATTACCGACTATGATATGCAGAGCCTGAATAATTTCAAGAAATTCACGAGCCCGG
>JBMCPG010000287.1:0-3323 GCA_048626035.1 Cyclonatronaceae bacterium | reverse complement strand
CGGCATACTGACGAATCGTCCAGGGCCGCTGGGTGTACATGGTCGGGTAGGGCCCGCGGGTGTAGGGCGGCAACCCGGGCATAGAATTAATATAGGGCGATGCCTGCGCGTCTTCGGCAGTATAAAGAGGTTTCAGGGTGATGCCCTCAGAAGTCTCAAAAGCCAGCGATTCGAGGCCGGCTCCTTTAAGGCCTTTTTCTGCAAGCGCTTTCCACTCGCTGTAAGAAGGAAGTTCAAAAATACGGGATGAATTCATAATAACCTGCCAGTTTAAATAATGAAAAAGCGTTGTGTAGGCCTGCAAAAAAAAACAAATATTTAGGTCAAGCACACCAGAAGGATGAAGATGCGCAGATTGCATAGTAATATCGGCCTATTCTAATATAAACTTTTTTATAATTTCCGTGCTACTTTTGCAGGCCTGACGTGCAAAAAATTCCCGCAACTAAAAGTTAATAATAAGTGTATAGATTATCTGCGGGATTTCTGAAAAGGTACAAAAAACGTGGATTGATTCCTTTATTATCTTTGCGGTCCTTTTTACGGGGCATCAGCCGTTTGGCGTACCGGCAGGGCAGCAGGCATGGTAAACCGAAAGCGGCTGCCCTTATTTTCCTCGCTTTCCAGATGCAGGCGGCCGCCATTCTTGACAATCATATCCCGGCAGAGCAGCAGGCCCAGGCCGGTGCTTTCTTCGCCCTGCGTGCCGGGGCGGGAAATATTCTCGTCGATACGGTAGAGCTTTTCCTGCATTTCGGGCGGAATACCTATGCCGGTATCGCTCACTTCGAGATAGACTTCGCCGAGTTCGCCGGCCTCATCGCTGGTTTTATCTTCGGCTACGCTTCCGGCCTTAATCACAATACTGCCATGCGGATGGGTAAACTTAACGGCATTGGTGAGCAGGTTTCGCATGATGCTCTCGAGCATGTAGCCATCAACTTTTGCCGAAAGCATTTCCGGGATTTCGTAGCTGAAGCTGATTCCTTTATCTGCGGCCAGGCGTGCGGCCATGCTGAGGGTTTCGCGCAGCTGCTCTTTTATGCGAAGTGGCTTGGGGCTAAACTCCAGGCTGCCCATTTGCAGCCGCGACCATTCCAGTAAATTCAGCAGCAGTTTATACACGTTTGATGCGGCCTGATGCAACGCGCCGGAATATTCGAGAACTTCTTCCTGGCTCAGCTCGGCGGCGTGGTTAGCCAGCACTTCGGTCAGGCCCATGTAGCCCGAAAAGGGGCCGCGCAGATCGTGGGCAAGAATCGAGAAAAAGCGGTCTTTTTCGGCATTCAGTGCTTTAAGCCGCCGCGCATCGGCTTCGCTGGCCTCCTGTGCTTTCACCAAAGCGGTATTTTTTTCCTCCAGCTCGTAGCGGGCCTTCCGGAGTTTAAGATGGTTGGCCAGGCGCACCAGCACTTCTTCGCTGTTAAAGGGCTTGGTTATATAATCTACGGCCCCGACCTGAAAGCCTTCCACGAGATCGTTGCCATCGCTTTTGGCAGTGAGGAAAATAACGGGAATATCGCAGAGCGTCTCGCTTGCTTTTAGCTCTGTGCAGACCTCAAAGCCATTCATTCCCGGCATCATAATATCGAGCAGAATAATATCGGGCTGCCGCTTTTGAAGATAGCTGAGGGCTTTTTCGCCGGAATTGACGGCATTTATTTTATAGCCGGCCTTTCCAAGTACCGAAGAAATAAGCTGCAGGTTACGCGCATTATCATCTACAACAAGAATTGTAGCGGGAAAAGGAGCTTTTGTGTTTTTTTCCATGAGTGAGGGTGTTCGTTAAGGTGGGGTGCAAACCAAGCCTGTTGCAATGTTTGGGGATTTATTTCAGGTGCTGCGGCAGAGTTCCTGCAGCTCTTTCTGAAGCTGGCGTATTCCCTGGTCGAAATAATCGAAATCGTATTCTTTTCCCGCTTGTTCGAGCCGGGAAATGCTGTGATTAAAGCGATCTATGTGGAAACGCTCGCTAAGCGCCCGGAAGCGGTTTATAAATTCTTCGAGCAGCTCAACGTCCATAAACTGGCTGAGCTCGGTGAAGATACCGCTGAGCTGTTCGTTAAAAGCGGCTATAAATTGTTGTAGCGCTTCGCTGGTTTCGGGCGTTGCAGGTGCAGGAGAGGCGGGCCCGGAGGCAGGCAAGGCAGCGGCCGGAGCGGTTTCGGCCGCTGGTTGAACAACCGGGCCATCCCCAAAGCCATGAGGCAGCTCCTGGGCAAGGGCATAGAGCAGCTCGGAACGGCTTATGGGCTTGCGTAAATAATTATAAAAAATTTTGTCGATCAGGCCTTCATCGTGCTTCATAGAAGAAGCCGTGAAGGCAATAACCGGAATATGTTTGGTAGAACTGCGCTGTTTAATAAGTTCGGCGGCATCATAACCGTTCATTTCCGGCATGCGCAAATCCATCAGAATCAGATCGGGCTGGTGCTGATCGGCTTTCAGGATGCCTTCTTTGCCATCACCGGCTTCATACACTTCAATATCGTAGCCTTCCAAATACGTTTTTACCAAATCGCGGTTAAAGCGCACATCATCTACCACAAGCAGGCTGGAAGGCTCGAAGAATAAACCATCGCTGCTCCAATTTTCGGTAGTGCCACTGCCGGAATAGGCCTGCACAAGCTCTATATTTCGCAGAAGTACGGTGAAGGTACTGCCTTCATCGGGGGAGCTTTCCACGCTGATGGTGCCGCCAAGCAGGCGCACGAGCTTATGGGTGATGGCCAGGCCCAGGCCGGTGCCTTCGTAGCGGCGGGTATTGGTGCTTTCCACCTGATAAAACGACTCAAATATTTGCTGATACCGCGATTTGGGAATGCCGATACCCGTATCTTCAACATCGAGGCGCAAATCTATGAGGCCGGGAATATCTTGGGAAGGCTCGGCGGTGGCGCGCAGCACCACATGGCCTCTTTCCGTAAACTTAACGGCGTTGCCCAGCAAATTAAACAGAATCTGGCGCAGGCGCACATCATCTAAAAGAATGGTTTCGGGAACCTGCTCGCTAATCTGCAAATCCATGCTCAGCCCGCGTTTAGCCGCCCGGCCGGAAAACATCTCAACCACTTCGTGGAGGGTGGTGTGCAGCTGAAGCGGCTCTTCGGCGACTTCCATGTGCCCGGCTTCGATCTTGGAAAGGTCCAGAATATCGTTGATGAGCGAGAGCAGCGTGCGCCCGCTGTTCATAATCGTTTTGAGATGCCGGCGGTTTTCTTCTTGTGTGATGCTATCCATCAATATTTCGCTGAAGCCCAGGATGGCATTCATGGGGGTGCGGATTTCATGGCTCATGTTGGCGAGAAATTCAGACTTCGCGC
>JBMCPG010000286.1:0-3337 GCA_048626035.1 Cyclonatronaceae bacterium | reverse complement strand
TATTATTCTGATATTGCTCGGTGAAGCGCAGCAGCTCTTCGATGCTGATACGGGCAGTGCTCAGCTCTTTTTCGTACCACTCAAACTCGTCTTCCATGCGCACCATTTCCTGCAGCGATTCCTGCATGATGCGAATGAGATCCAGGGCATTGTACTCGGCTTCCCGACCGGCCTGAAGGATGCGGGCGGCCGTTTCGTTCAAAAACTCGCTGCTGTCGAGCAGGCGGATTTCTTTTTCCAGGGCCTCGGCCTCACCGGGCTGAATTTCGGCGCTGCGCAGCTCTTTTAACTGATATTGGTACAAGTCTTGCTTTTCCAGCAGCTCCGTTTTGCGCCGCTGCAACTCTTGCTTCTTTTGCCGCAGTGTGGCTACGGCATCGTAGGCTGTCTGGTAGTGCTTCAGCAAATCGGGCACGCCGCCGCGCGCGTCGAGGACTTCTCGGTGATGTTCCGGCTTTAGCAATAGCTGATGATCGTGCTGCCCATGCAGATCCACCAGCCGCTCTCCAATTTTCTTCAGAATGGAAAGCTGCACCGGCGTATCGTTGACAAACGCACGGCTGCTGCTTTGGCGGATTTCCCGTCGAAGAATGATTTCCGGCCCCAGCTCCGCGCCGCTTTCATCCAGGAGCTGGCGCAGCGTGGCATCGGGCTGAAGCTGAAGAATTACTTCAGCCACGGCTTTTTTCGCGCCCTGCCGGATAGATTCGGTTTGCGCCCGCTCGCCCAGCAAAATATTCAGGGCTCCGATAATAATCGATTTTCCCGCTCCGGTTTCGCCGGTCATGATGTTCAGCCCCGGCGAAAACGTGGTTTCAAGTTCGTCGATGAGGGCAAAATCTTTGATGTACAGCGATGTAATCACAGCTTGATAAGCTTAAGAAATCTGGTTGAATGAGCAATAAAAGCGGCTTTCGCAACAGGGCACGGCGCAGCCGGCCAGCGACGCTTAAAGGTAATAATAAAGCGCATCAATAGTGAATAGGCATTCGCCGGGTAAACGCATGCTTGCTGTCCTTGTTGAAATGATGCGCCGACGTTGTTAAACCATTTTGCAGGCGTTTTCGTTATTATCTGTTTGCGTATCCCCTGTTTTCGGGATGCGCAGCTCATCATCCCGCATTCGCATTTTTTTGATATTCCCATGGCAAGCAAAGCATTTAAGCTGAATTCCAAATACAAACCAGCCGGCGACCAGCCCAAGGCCATTGAATCCCTGGTCAACGGCCTGCGTCAGAACGAGAAATTTCAAACGCTTTTGGGCATTACCGGTTCGGGAAAAACGCGCACCATTGCCTCGGTGATTGAGCAGGAAAATCGCCCTACGCTGGTGATGAGCCACAACAAAACCCTCGCGGCCCAGCTCTACCGGGAGCTCAGCGATTTTTTCCCGGATAACTGCGTGGAGTTTTTCATCAGCTACTACGATTATTACCAGCCCGAGGCCTATATCGTATCAAGCGATAAATATATCGAGAAGGATTTATCGATTAATGATGAAATCCAGCGCCTGCGCCTGCGCGCCACCAGCTCGCTGCTTTCCGGCCGCCGCGATGTGATCATCGTCGCCTCCATCAGTTGTATTTACGGCATTGGCTCGCCCTCGGAATATGCCAAGCTCATCATCCCGCTGAAAACCGGCGATACCATCTCGCGCAACAAACTGCTCTACGACTTTGTGGAGCTTCATTATACCCGCAATGATTATGAGTTTAAGCGCTCTACCTTCCGGGTGCGCGGCGACGTGGTGGACATCATTCCCGCCTACTCCGAACACGCGCTGCGCATCGAGTTCTGGGCCGACGAAATCGAGAACCTTTCCATTTTTGAACCCGAATCGGGCAACATCATCGAAGAAGTCGATGAATTTACGATTTATCCGGCTTCCCACTATGTAACCAGTAAAGACCGACAAAAAAGCACGATCGAGCAGATTCAGGACGAGCTGGACTGGCGGCTGGATACGCTCCGGGAAGAAGAAAAATTTGTGGAGGCCCAGCGCCTGGAACAGCGCACCGTTTTCGATGTGGAAATGATTAAAGAGCTGGGCTACTGCCCCGGCATCGAGAACTATTCCCGCTATCTTGCCGGCCGAAAACCCGGCGAGCGGCCGTTTTGCCTGATGGATTATTTTCCCGACGATTATTTATTGGTGATGGATGAGAGCCACCAATCTGTCCCCCAGATTGATGCCATGTACGGCGGCGACCGCGCCCGCAAAACCAGCCTTGTCGAACACGGCTTCCGCCTGCCCTCGGCGCTGGACAATCGTCCGCTCACGTTTCAGGAATGGGAAAGCATGATAAACCAGTGCATTTTTGTGAGCGCCACGCCGGCCAATTATGAGCTTGAGCAAAGCGGCGGCTCCTTCGTAGAGCAAATTATTCGCCCGACCGGCCTGATGGAGCCCAAAGTGCAGATGAAGCCGCTCAAAAATCAGATTGATGATTTAATTGAGGAAGTTCGCCAGGTTATTTCCAAAGGCGAGCGGGCGCTGGTCTTGACTCTCACCAAGCGCATGAGCGAAGAGCTGAGCGAATACCTCAAAAATCTGGGCATCCGCGCGGCCTACATGCACAGCGAGCTGGACGCCCTGGAGCGCATCGAAGTGCTCTACCGCTATCGGAAAGGCGATTTTGACGTGCTGGTGGGCATCAACCTGCTGCGCGAGGGCATCGACATTCCGGAACTCAGCCTGGTGGCTATCCTGGATGCCGACAAAGAAGGATTTCTGCGCTCGGAAACCTCACTGTTTCAGATTGCCGGCCGGGCAGCCCGAAACGTAGAAGGCCGGGTTATTTTTTATGCCGATAAAGTTACGCGCAGCATGAAGGTAGTGATGGACGAAATGGAGCGGCGGCGCAAAATCCAGATGGAGTACAACGAAAAACACGGCATCAATCCGGAAACCATCGTCAAAGAAGTGAAGCCGCTGATAGACCCATCGCTGATTTCCAGCAAAAATATTGATCTGGAAGCTGAATATGAAAAAGAGGAGAAAGTAGAGCTCGTAAAAGTGGCGGCCGACGGCGAAATTCATTACCGCCCTAACCCGGCCATGAAAGAAGTCGTCTTCGACAAAAAAGACGACTTCCTCGCCCATCTTCAGGAAACCATGAAGAACGCCGCGCGCAATCTCGAATTTGAAGAAGCCGCGCGCATTCGCGATCAGATTGAGCAGCTCAAAACCGAAATGTAGCGGCCGCCCGGCTACGTCAGCCGTTCGGTTTTGGCCTTGCTCTCCCCGGCCATTTTATGATGATAGGCCTCAAGCTTGCCGGCCAGCTCATCATCATATATCGAAAGCATGCGCAGGGCCAGAAGCGCCGCATTTGCC